>JBLIOI010000007.1:0-73283 GCA_047639675.1 Planctomycetota bacterium
GGGTGTTTCGCCGGAAATCTCCAGAACGACACGCCCCTTGTCATCGGGCAAGTTGCGCAGGCTTGCGCCTGTTGCCCCCGCCAGTACATAACGAATCGGCTCGCCAAGGTCCTGCGCGGAGCTATGGCTCGTTGCCGAAGGTCCGGCGCTCGCCATCGGTAGACCAACGGTCATGAGCAGCAGGGCGCCGCCCAAAAGAGCTGCTGCAAAGCCGCTACTGCTCGTCCCCGAAAGATTGTTCTGTTTCGTGCCCATGATTCCTGTCCGCTCTGTGTGGTTGTCTCGCATCCGCATCTCGAAAATGCCCGGGAGCCCCGGGGCCGATGGGACGGCGCGCGGCCGGCCCAGTGCTTGCGCGGGCGGCGGGATCGAAACCCGCCGTACGCTGAGCCGATCCTAGCCACTCAGAGGACCCGCTTCCACAGCGCTGTTGCCCGCGCATCCCGCGAATTTCTGCGACATGTTTTGGCCGCGGCTTGGCTGGCCCCTGGCAGTAGACTCCGGGCCCCTTTCGACCCCATCTGCAGAGCTCTCCATGACTCAAACTCTTCAATTCCCCTACATGTTTTGGGCCCACCATGAGGGCTTCCAGTCCCCCTGGTGCCTCTCGCAGTCGGGCATGCCTCTGCCCGAGGCCTCCTTCATGGACGGAATAGGCATCGATTTCTCGCATCCATGCGTGGAAGCCATGCCCGCCGTGGAGGCTCGTCTGGGCGAGCTTTTCGGGGTTCCGAGCGAGCGCGTACTGGTCACCATTGGCGGATCTTCCGCCATGCAAATCAGCGCAATGCAGTGGTTCCGACCGGGGGCGCGAGTCCTAGCCGAGACGCCCTCCTACGAACCCATGCGCAAGTTGCCGGAGTTCTACGGCGCCGACGTCCGGCCGCTGCAGAGGCGCGCGGCTGACGATTGGATGGTGAATCCGGAAGAAGTCAGGGATGGCTTAGCGGGAACGACTGGTCGCGGGCACGTATTCCTGACGAATATGCATAATCCCACCGGAGCGCTGATGGACGCTGAGCGCATGACGGCAATTGCCGCGGAAGCCGCGAAGACTGGCGGCGTGCTCGTCTCGAACGAAGCCTACATGGAGTTCCTTCCGACCGAACGGCGCGTACATGCCTTTGCTTTAGCGCCCAACGCCGTGTCTCTCGGAACGCTAACAAAAGCCTATGGCATGGGCGGCTTGCGCATCGGTTGGATGATCTTGGGCGAAGGTATTGCCGATGAGTTCATGAACGTGATGGATATGTCCTATCTCGCGTACGTCGATCCCCCCACTCCTTCATTGGTCGGAGCCTTGCGAGCCCTCGACAACCTAGAACTTCTCTCGCAACCCATACGTAAGGTGGAAGTCGAGAGCCGTCCGCACTGGGAGCGTTGGTTGCGCGAGACGCCCGGGATTCGTTCGCACATCCCCGAGTTTGGCTTGATCGCTTTCCCACGCGTTGAAGGTGTAGATGATACAGCGGGGCTCGTCAGTTACCTGCAAGCGGAACACCAGGTCGATGTGGTACCGGGTGAGTACTTCGGATTACGAGGACACGTGCGTGTGGGCTGCGGAGTACCGCCGGAAACCTTGAAAGACGGGCTCGAACGATTGACCATTGGCATCGAAGCTTGGAGAGCACTCGGTAAGTGACGCGCACTGTCCTACACGTTCGCATCGCTTCCGGTGCAGGTGGTGGTCCCGAGAAGACCATCATGAATTCGCCGCGCCATTTAGTCGGCAGCGATTACCGGGCGATTGTGGTTTACCTCTATCCTCCCGGCGACGAGGGTTTCGAGGTGATTCGTCAGCGTGCACGCGAGAAGGAATGTCCGCTTGAAGGCCTTCCGGAGAGCCTACCGATTGATCCGCGCGTGCTTTGGCGGCTGCTCCGAATCTGCAAGAAGGAAGGCGTCGACATTTGGCACGGTCACGATTACAAGTCGAACTTATATGGCGTGCTCTTGCGACCCTTTGCCCGCTTTCGATTGGTGACGACTGTGCATGGTTGGGTTAAACATACAAGTCGCACGCCGCTGTATTACAGCATCGATCGTTGGACCTTGCCGCGTCACAAGCAGGTGATCGCAGTCTCTAGCGATCTGTACGATGCGAGCCGCTTGGCCGGCGTGAAGGAAGAGCGCTTAAGCTTGATTGAAAATGCGATCGATACGGACGAATTCCAGCGCACGCGCGAACGAACAAAACAAGGCCGCTTGCGCATTGGAGCCGTCGGCCGCTTGTCGGAAGAGAAGGGCTTCGACCTACTCATCCGTGCGGTAGAGACCTTGATCGACGAGGGCTTCGAAATCGAATTGGCGATTGCTGGCGAAGGCGATCAGGAAGAAGCGCTTGCAGCACAGATCAAGGCTTCGCCCCATGCGCAGCATCTCAAGCTGCTAGGCTTTCAAAGTGATACCCGCGCCCTATTCGACAGCTTCGATGTGTTCTGTCTATCGAGCCTACGCGAGGGCTTGCCCAACGTCGTGCTAGAAGCCATGTCGATGGGGCTGCCGATGGTTGCGACACGCTCCGGAGGCATGCAAACCTTCGCGAAGGATGGCGATGATGCGATTCTAGTCGACCCCGGATCCGCTCTTGAGTTGGTGAATGGCTTGCGTCCGGTACTAGCGAGTGAAGATCGCCGCGATAAATTAGCGCAAGCCGCGCGTGCGCGAGTGGTGACTGACTGTTCCTTCGCGCACCGCATGGAGCGTGTCGTGGAGATCTACGACAGACTACCGAGCTAAAGAAGGCGGTACCGCCTTCTTCAGCTCCCGCGCGCGGCGATTACGCGGCGCTCCGCCTCGCGCAGACTCCAACCCATGTGTTCGGCCAAGGGAACCAAGTCGTCGTACTCGGGCGAGATGTCGCGCTCGCCGAACGGGCTACGCCCTTTGTACTGCGGACGTTGACGGATCTTGACGCGGATTGTGAATCCTTCGATCTCGACGCTTTCGAACTTGCGCTCACACTCGGTGCGTTCGACCCGGGTCCAACGTAGGCCGAGGCTCGGAGTTCGTTCGAAGATCACGGCTTCCAGGGTGGAACGTTGCTCAGCTCGACATAACGCCGAAATCTGAACTCCCGGCCGATCCTTCTTCATCTGCAGCGCAGAGCTCCATGCGTCCAGCGCGCCTGCTTCACGCAAAGCGCGCAAGCACCAGCCCAACTCTTCACCCGTCGCATCGTCTAGATGAACATCGAGCTGCCAGGTCTCTTGTCGCTCACTCTGTATCGCATCTTGTTCGCAAAGTTGCACGCGTACAAGATTGGGCGGCCCGCTCTGCGGATCGCGCGTGCCCGCTCCCAAGCCGACCAAACGGGCCTGCAACACAACTTGCGCATCAAACTCATCGACAAGCACCGACAAGATCGCAGCCGCCGTCGGAGTCAATCGCTCACCTTCGCCGCCATAGCGCAGAGGCAAGTCACGCATCAACTCCGCAACCGCGGGAACCGGGACCGGCATCTCGCCGTGCGCGCAGATCACGGTTCCGGAGCCGACGAGTGGCGCAGTCGCGAGCACGCGGTCCACACCGAGCTTGTGCATTGCAAATACAGCACCGACCACATCTATCAGAGTATCGACGGCCCCAACTTCATGAAAATGAACCTTCTCCTTCGCGATGCCATGCACACGGCCCTCCGCCTCCGCGATAGCATCGAGAACACTCGCCGCGCGTTCACGCACAACCCTCGGAAGCTCAACCCGCGCCAAGAGATCGACGAGGTCCGCCAAGTGACGATGCGGCGGATCATGCGACTCCGGCGTGCGCACATCCAAGTGCGTCCCTACGAAGGCGCCACGCTTCGCGCGCGAACTCTCCAGCACGACATCACCGGGCAACAACTGATCCGCTAAGCGTTGCAAGTCCTCAAGGCAAAAGCGCTCGTCGCCAAGATCAAGTAGCGCGGCGAGAAACATATCCCCCGCCATTCCGCCGAAGGGTTCGATTAGGAGCGTCGTCATAGGACCCATGATAGAGCGAATGGACGGACGCTGGGAAGCTCCGTTGCCTTTACTGGGGGTCGTCTTCCTCGGACAATTCCGTAGTGGGGTCGGCGGGACGAGCCTCGAGCACAACAGAGACATGTTCGCCGACGCGAACATCCACCTCCATGCTCGTTGCTACCGGCTTCTCCTCGCCACGGGCATCAAGGCTCACTTGATACCTACCCGGCCCCAAACTCGAACGTTCACAACGCCCCATAGAATCTGTCGTCATCCTTACGCCACTCCTCTGCCCGTCAGGCCGGAACAGGACGTGGCGATTTCCGACTTGCCCAATCGAGGCGCCCAACTGAACGGCTATGCGCGCCTCCGGGCGAAGGAGAACTTCAATTTGGTTGAGATCCTCCCCGGGTGGCACCACGACCAACACTTCGGGGCTATGGCCATAGCCACTGCTCCGGGCAACGAAGGTCCATTGCCCACCGGCGACATAGCGAAAAGTGAACCTCCCTCGCTCGTCAGTCTCGGCTCCCCGCCCCCAAGAACTTCCCGTCTCCTCCACACCAGGGGTCTGATTGGCGGACGCCGGAACACTCATCCGAACTCTCGCGCCTTCCACGGGCTCGCCCATCGGATCCCTGACGATGCCCCTCAGTTTTGATACTAAGGGAACCACCAGCGTGATCTGCCTTGCAGCTGGCATTGCAATCCGAACTCCCTTAGACCCTCTGCCAAACTGCGCCTCCGCTTCGATGATCCATTCGCCATCACCAAGCCCATCAATAGTGAACGAGCCATCTTCACTCTCAATCTTGCGTGTCAGGCGATGATCTCGGGGCTGTTTTATTGCGTGCTTCTGATAAGGAAGAGCCCTAATCGTGAAGCCCGTCAAGGGCTGACCCAAGTCGTCGATGACTCGCCCGCTTAGCTTTCCGCCTTTGTCAAGGACAACGACCAGCCCGGAAGTTGCTGGCTGCAATTCCGTCAGCTTGGCTTTGTAGTCCGGGCCGCGCGCTTTCAGTGGGTGCTTGCCGCCCTCCGCCTTCTCGAAGTCCTCTTTGAGAAAGGCCCGTGCTGACACATCAAGCACGCATGGAGTCGGTCTCAGGCCACTGATTCGGAAGGCGCCATCTTCCGCCGTCTTGATGTTGCTTCCGCTGTAGAGCGAAGACCCGGACTGAGTCACTCGAACTGTCGCGTCACGGACCGGCGAGCCGTCTGCCCAACGAACGAGACCTTCGATGAATTCACCCTCTGTCATGGTCAGGGTGAGGTCTCTCAGATGGCTGCCATCAGCTAAGATACCGAGATCTCGCCCCATTGGCAGTTTGCCATCCAATTGTGCTCTCACATTTATCACTCCCGGGGAAACCCCCTTAATGTGAAAGCTACCGTCATCCGCCGTCTTCACGTTTCTCGACCACATCCTGCCAATGCTGACATCAACCGCGGCAATCCCAGCGCCGTTCACATTCACAACCCGCCCAGAGAGCGAAGCTCCGACTGACATATTAGAGACGAGCTTAGTCAGTTCGCCATCCTGGACCTTGATCTCGTCTTGCGTGAAGTGGCACCAATCCTCCGACTGAACATCGAGCGCGTAATCGCTGCTCTTGGGTACGCCGGTAAACTCAAAGCGCCCCTCGGAGTCCAGGTTCATTGAGACCGAATATCCACGCCCGTCGAGCGTGACCCTTGTTTTCTCGGGCACACCGTCACCCCAGGTGAATCCTTTCGGCGCGAGGACCACGCCCGAAAGCACGCCAGCCAGTGCCGGTTCAAGCACGATCTCAGCAGGCAAGTCGCGCAGGTCGAGCCTCAGCTTCTTCACCTTGCGCAAGAAGCGACCGCTGGCTTCCAGTGTCCCAAGCTTGCACAGCTTTGAGATTACCACTCGAAACTTTCCGTCATGTCCGACAGAAACGCGAAACTCACTCTTCCCGCGAGAGCTCTGGCCCTTGGCGATTACGATGACATCGCTCAAGGCGTATGGCATCCCTTCGGGGAAGACAACTCGGCCCTCGATCCAGTAGTCGTCGGAAGTGAAGTGCTCGCGAGTGGAGGTGGAGGCTTCATCACCAAGAGGAGTCGTCGCCGCAATTTCGCGCACCTGGGCTTCGTCTGTGTTCTCCGTCAACTCCGGCAACTTCGAGAGTGAGTCCTCATTACCAAGCAACTTTGGTACGAGCGCCGTGTCCTTATCTACGCCCCGCAGCACTTCCGAGCTCTGCGCGTGCCACAGACAAAACAGTGCGACTCCAACGATGCCGAGGATCCAAAGAATGCGTTGGTTCTTCATCATGAGTCAGCGACCTTCAATCCTCACCCAGAATGTCCGCATGTTCGATTTCCAATGTAGAAGAGAATAGGAAAGGCCCGGCCCAGCCATCTTGATCAAGACTTGCGGTAAGGCCGCACATGGAACACGTCGCTGCTCTTATTGGCAGTCACGACAGCTATGAATAGGCGCTTCGAGGGCAAACTGACCACGTCACGGCCTAGTGGCTATCTACTTGAAAGTCCCGGTCCGAGATCCCACCCGATTGCAAGCGGACCTCAACCGACTTGGTCTCACTTCCTTCGTAGATAGCACGGACGAGCACACGCCCATCAGCGAGCCCGGTGAATTCGTACTTGCCGCCAGCGTCCGTAGTGAAAGCACGATTTCGATAAATCCGGTGGCCCGAAAGTGTGGTGACTTCGACATGTGCCCTCTGTAGGGGCATACCATCCGAACCTGTCACTTGGCCTTTGAGGACAGCCTCTTCTTCGAGAGTGAAATCCATTCCATCCAGTTGGGACCCTTTATCAATCTTGATTCCGTCACGAATGATCACCGCATCCGAATTCTTTGAGCGTCGCCCCCATGAGCGGCCATGATCATTGACGCGGATGAAAAAGGTCCCAGCCGGAACGTGGGTGAATTCGTAACGACCTTCACCATTTGTGGAGATCGTCATTGTCCCAAAGTCTGAAGTGTCGCCCTGCGCGGCTTCCAACCGTTCCAGGTGCATCGAACAACTAGCCTTGGGTTCGCCATCGCTCCCCATCACACGGCCAGCAATCCGCCCCACGGGAAGCTCAAAGTCAACGCCCGGGTTGTCACCACTAGTCAATTCTCGGGTTGTCTGCGTCACGCCTGTTTGACGGTTGCCGACATGGAACCAGAAGAGTCCCGAGCCACTCACGTTCATCGCGTAGACGCCGTCGCCGTCCGTTTGTGTCGCATCATTATTGAACTGCTCTCCCTCAGCCTTTCCGCAACTGATGCGCACGTTAGCTAGTGGCACGCCTCCAGCGAGCACACGTCCCGTCACTCGGGTTGGATTGGCCGGCGGCGCCCCCAGAACTACAGACTCCTTCTGGCCGGCTTTCACGTCCACGTCAAGCCCTATGGATCGCCCTGGGCTTGCAATCGAGAGTGCACCGTTACCCGAAGAGGAACTCACGTTCTGGAGAGTGAGCCGATAGCTTCCTGGATCGAGCCCGTCCAATTCCGCTTCACCTCGGCTGTCCGTCTCAATTCTGTTCCAGTAGTTACCAGAGCTCGTACCCTGGATGTTGATCTGACGGCCTTCGACCTCTCCAACCGAAGCGTGCAGTTGAACATTCAAGCTTCCACCTGGGCGCAACTGGAGGCTAATCCCTTTTACGGTCTCCCCTGCGAGAGCCTCGATCAGCTCGTTGTTACTGGTTCCAAAACCGTCTGCCCGGGCGCGCACCACGGATCGACCGCTGCGCGCATCCTTGACGGTGAACTCACCATCCTCATTTGTAGTAGCGTCCTCTCCCCAGCGGGATGCCAGCGCATTGGGGTCGAACTTCTCGCCCTCTTCGAGGCGCTCCACCCAGACATCGGCGCCGGAAATAGGATCACCGCCAGGCCCGCGTACCACACCTTTGACCTCTGCCCAACGCGAGACGGTCAAATCGACCTTGCCAGCACCGGGCAGATTGACCGTCATCTCCTGTGAAGTGCTGTGTTTGGAAGCACTGGCTTCGATTTGCCATGTGCCTTCACTCAGCCCGTCGATGGTAAAGGCTCCATCCATACTGACGACCAAGCGTTCGACGCTATCCGAGCGTCCAAAATCATCTCCGGATCCTTCTACGGGTTCTGCACTGATCTTGAAGCGTTTGACCCCTTCGCCGAGGTCATCGAGCACGCGACCGCTCAAGCTGTCTCCTTGTTCAAGTACGAGCACCAAACCGCGAGTTCCCGGTGAAACGTCATCCTCACGAGTTTTATAAATCGGTCCTCGCGCCCTTAGCTTGTAGCTGCGGCCTTCCTTTTCGCGCTCCTTAGCTTTATCGAGTTCTTGCTTTCGGAAGGACTTGGCAGAAGCACGCACGACACACTTAGAGCTTTCAAGTCCCGTAATTCTAAAGGTGCCGTCTGCGCCGGACTTATCGCTAACCCCGTCCCGAAAATCAAACATGGGACTATCCTTCTCGCGCTCTTGCATCGCACTGACCACAGCCCCAGCAGCTGCGGAACCATCCGGCCATTGCACGATTCCTTCGATGAAGTTGCCTTCGCCAATGGTCAACAGCACGCCTCGACGCTCGCTGCCATCTGCGAGCCTTCCCAGTTCCTCTTCTGTGGACAAGTGATCGGCGAGCCCAGCCTTCAATACGACATCTTCTTCACCGACCCCCTTGAACTCGAAACTACCGTCGTCCTTTGTTTGAGTCGATTCCTGAGACCAGGACCCCATGCCACTCACTCTGACTTCGACAATCACTCCCGCTCGCCCGACGTTGTCAGAGTTCACGACGCGTCCGGATACGATCGCTCCAAGCTTAAGCTGCAAGTCGAGTCGCTCGGCCTCACCGGAACGAACCTTGATGTCACCCCTTCGTTGATCGCACCACTCCGGCATTGCCGCATGGAAATTGAAGTTGCTCCCGGGGGGAATCGCCGTGAGCACATAGTGACCCTTGGAATCCACATCGGCCCCACGCTGAATCATGCCGGAGCCGTCCCAACGAGAGAGTGAAACGCGAGCGTCATCGGCCAGCGCTGCGGTCCAACTTCTGCCGACAGGAGCCAAGAGATGCCCCTCAAGAACTCCACCCATTTCGGGCTCGACCAAAACCTCGCCCTCAACGTCATCCAGCTCAAGACTTAGCTTCTCAGGCATATAGAGGTAACGCCCTCGCACATCAAGCCAACCCCTCTCCGTTGACTCGGAGAAGGCCACTCTAAATTTTCCGTCCCGATCAATGGAGACCGTGTGCTCCCGGCGACCGTCAGTCTTGTCACCGAATCGCCGACCACGTGCCGTGACTTTGATCTCGCCCATATCGGTCGGCATGCGCTCTGGAAACACTACGCGACCGTTGATCCAGCGAGCATTCGACGCAGGTGCGGCACTCGATGAAGTGACTACGCGGCTGGGCTCCTTTACGGGCGCAACTTCCGCCCTCTCGGTTTGGGTCTCAATCTTCTGCGCGAGTTCTGGAAGGATCGTTCCGGTCGCGGCCTCGATTGAGGATTGCCGAACGAGCTCAACGCCATCTTCCTCAGTAGGAAGTTCATCCACCATGGCGAACTGCCAAAGCACGAACAAACCAATCCCTACGAGAGCTAGAATTGGCAAGAGCAGTTGGTTCTTCATGTCACCGATTGTCACCCTGGAGTCCCTATTGGGGAAGGCTCCTGCAGGAGGAATGATCGCTTTGGTACCTCAGCCCAGTTGATGTGCGTAAGATGCGTGTTGCCTGGGCCCTCCAGTACAAGTCTCCCCGGCTAACCCATCCCAGCACAACCCAGCGCGAATTCGATCATGGATATGGAACCCGAACAACTTGCCGCTTTTCTCACCATCGGTGCCGTCGCCGGTTGGCTCGCCGGACAGCTTTCAAAAGGTGGAGGTTTTGGACTCGTCCGGAACATCATCCTCGGCGTCCTCGGTGCGGTCGTGGGCGGCTGGCTATTCGGCGTCCTTGAAATCGAAGTTGGCGGCAAATGGCTCGGCCCAATCGTGACTGCTACGGCAGGAGCGTTGGTGCTTGTGTTCGGTCTCGGACTGTTGAAGAAGAAGTAATACGCCGCCTTCCGGCGCATTACTTACGGGCACTCGTCAGGCACCAGGTTCTCATCGATGTCGGCCCTCGTCCCGGCAATGATCTCGAGGTAGTCATTGATTCCGTTGTTGTTGCAGTCTGGTCCCGTCACGGGGTCCAGGGGCAACAGGTGACGAACTCCGGACAACCAGCGTGAACCTTGTCCAACTGCCAAGCCTTGAATAGCTACGGGAGCCGGTGAGAGCGGCGCGGCGATGGCCGAGAAATCGAGGGGAACCATCAAGTTGCCGGATGCCGGGAGCACTCCGCTTTGGGTTGGTAACGGAAAAGCCACATCCAGCAACTGGACTCCTATCGGGAGCAACCAACGGAACTTGGGCGCCAAAGATGTCAATGCCCACAGCCCGTCACCAGTGCTGCCTGCGAAGACCAGATCGCCGGGACTCGCCCATGAGGCAACTGTATCTGTCAAAGCGCTGCGCGCGGCGCCGGAGAGCTGATTGATCGTTCCCGCGCCGCTTACGCCGGCCGGCCCCGAGAAGAGGCAGTCTCTGTAGTCGAAGCCGCTCGGGGATTCCACGAAGATCCCGGAGTGCGGATATCCAGGCTCGCTAGCGATGTCGGAACCCGACGCGTAGGCCGTGGACCCACGCAAATAGATACCGTATCTCCAATCCTGTTGGTCGTTGTCTTCTTGACCGCCACGAACCAAACACTTATTCAGAGTGATCGTGGAGTTCACAGAATAGATCCCGTGGCCGCCCTGCCCGAGACCCCATCCACAGCATTCATCTGTGTAGAGACCCGCCCCTCCAAAGAGGCTGCAGTTCGAAAACGCAACCTGATCGGAATCGTGAATCCGAGCGCCATCTTCGCCGCTGTAGTAGTAACAATTGAGAGTCAATACACTCTCCTGAGCAGCCTTAAATTCGCAGTCCTGGAAGTAGACGTAGCCGCGATTTGTATAGAGATACAGAGCCCTCTTGGGATTGAAGCTCGTTGCGATTTCTACATCGATTCCGCTGACGATGACGCGTTCCCCGAGGTCAATACCAACCACGCTGAGAGTGCCGTGCACAATGACGGAAGCTGATGGCATGGCAAAAACCGAGAGGGGCTTGTCGATCACGAATCCAGCGTAGGATCCATTGCCCACCAGTAGCACATCTCCTGGCGCCGCGGCGTCAACGGCAGCTTAGAGATCTCCATGAACGGTCGGGTTAGCACCCGAGATGTTGTGAATGGTTTGACCTGATACTGCGCTTGCGAAAATAGGAAGGGCGAGCAAGGTCATGGCCATCTTGAGATTCAGCATGTGATCCTTCTTGAGGGCGGGCGAACGAGGTCGTGACCTGCGACTCGCACATTCAACGCCCGATTCACACGTTGCGATACCAACGTGGGGTCACATCTACAGGACGAAGGCTCCTAGCCCCTCGCCCTAGCGACCATGAGCACCCCAACTCGTTGCACCCCTGCGCGGCGCAAGGTACGCGCGCACTCGGAAGCTGTAGCACCTGACGTCAACACATCATCAACAAGCCAGATCTGCGCACCTTCCAGTTTTTGGCGATGGCGCTTGCGGGTTTCAAAGACTCCCGCAACATTCGCCCGGCGGGAAACGCTTCCGGCGGTGCCTTGGGGAGCACTCCATCGCTTGCGCTTCAGTGCGCGCACGAGCGGAAGGTCTAATTCTTGGGCTACCGAACGTGCCAAGAGTAGGGCTTGATCATAGCCGCGCTCGAAATGGCGCAAGGGGTGCAAGGGGACTGGCACGATCAACACTCGCTCGGCCTTGGCCGGATGCTCGGCTCTCCAGACCTGCGCCATGGCACGTCCCAATAGAGCCGCCAGCTCGCTACGTCCGCCGTGCTTGAGCGCCAAGACCCAATCGCGCAGTGGACTCGACCCGTGGTAGTCGCCCACAGCAAGCGACATTTGAAAGCCCGGCGGTTTGCAAGCGCACTTATCACAACGAAAGCCTGCGGGCAGGCTTGGCGCGAGTCGGCACGCGCAGCGACCACAACGCGGTACGTTCACCTCAATCTCTAATCGATGGCTCGCGCAAGGGCCGAGTGCGTGTACACCAATCCCACAAACCAGGCAACGGCGTGGAAAGATCGCGTCGAGAAAACAACAGAGTGGTGTAGGGCTCCCCATGAATACAGGGCCCAAGAACTCTATTCGCGCGCCCTATCTACCAGGACGATCGGCGCGCGCGTTGGTCACCGCTCTAGGCGATGCCTTCTTCTAACTCTGCTTCCTCTTCCGCAGTCGTGCCACGTGCAGCACGCGGGAGCTCGGGTCCGCAGGCAACCAAGCGCAGGCGCGCCACGTACGACTCAACGGTGTCGTCTTCGTGTGCGGTCAAGCCAAACAGCTCACCAACTTCGCGGGCCAAGGAGAGGTCCGCCTCGAAGTCCGGCGGACTCGTGCGGAAGTACTCGCGCACATAGGTACGGAATGCGCGCAGTGACCACCACCAGCTGGCAAGCAAGAGGAGCACTGCGAGTACCACGACAATCCCAATCCACATGGCGGGGAATTCTTTCTCAACACCAATCGGCAGGGGCTTGTAGTGCCCGAGCAATTGCATGCCGAAGCCGCCCAACAAGAATCCAAATCCAACGTTCACCTGTACGCGGTGAAATATGTACTCGCGAATGTTGCGCAGTTGCTGAACTTCACTTCCAAAGCGCTCGATCACAAGTTGCCGCGGGTGGCGGAACAAGATCGAGTTGGCCAGCAGGAAGGAGCCAACAATTGCCAATACCAAGCCTATGCCCATCCAGTCCGGGTGAGCGAGGGCGCTCTCGTCCATGAGGAGAGCTGTTCTTGCGAGGAGGATCATCGTGCCGGGAAAGTAGATTGGAGAGGGCTCTGACGCAAGGGCCAGTCTTGCGAGGTTTGCACGTAATCCTCACAAAACGATAATATCTGACCCCGACCCCGCCCTGTAGCGCCTTCCAGGGAGTTCTAGCTCTGGTTCGCAGCCGGGAGTTGCGTAGAATCCTCGACTCAAAGGGGGCAATCGTTCCCCTAACTGCCTCACCGCCCTGGCCCTCCGCCGCCCCATGTCCGACCCCAAATTGGAGCTTTTGAAGAAAACCGCCGAACTGGCGCGCCTTCAGCTCTCCGACGCCGAAGCCCAGTCCCTCGCGCCGCAATTCGATGCGATCCTGGAACACTTTGAGGTCCTGTCACAAGTCGATGTGGAAGGTGTCGAACCCACCTTTGGCGCCTTCGGGTTACTCGATGTGAAGCGTCCCGACGTTCCCCATGAATCGGGGCCCTTCGATGCTCTGCTCGATAACTCACCGGACAGGCACGACGAACACTTCGGTGTACCGAAAGTCATTGGAGGTGCAGAATGAGCGCGGACATTTCGGGCTCGTCGCCCTTGCAGCTCTCCGCGTGGGAACTCCGCGACAAGGTGGTTGCGGGCGACTTCACCCCACTCGAAGTTGTCGACGCTCACTTGCAGCACGCCGCGCAACTCGGCAAAGAACTAGGCGCCTTTCAATCCATCGATGCTGAAGGTGCGCGCAGTCGCGCGAGCGAACTTCAAGCCGCTCGCGATGCGGGCGACACACCTGGGCCTTTGTTCGGTGTGCCGATCGCACTCAAAGCCAATATGTGTTTGGCGGGTAGTGAAGCCAACTGCGGCAGCCAAATTCTGGCGGGCTACAAGGCGCCTTACACCGCGACCTTCGTACAGCGGGCGCTGGACGCCGGCGCGATTCCCTTCGGCATCACCGAGATGGACGAATTTGCCATGGGCTCATCCGGCGAGAATTCATCCTACGGATGTTCGCGCAACCCGTGGGACACAACGCGCACCGCTGGCGGTTCGTCAAGCGGCAGCGCCGTCGCCGTCGCTGCGGGGCTCGCTCCAATTTCATTGGGTTCCGACACCGGCGGTTCCGTTCGCCAACCGGCCGCCTTCTGCGGTATCTATGGTTTAAAGCCCACGTACGGCCGTGTGTCGCGTTATGGCTTGGTGGCTTTTGGTTCGTCCCTCGATCAAGTCAGCCCCTTTGCACGTACCGTGCGCGACTTGGAGATCATGCTCGAAGCAATTTCTGGTCATGACGTTCGGGACTCAACCAGCCTGCCCTTGAGTGCATTCCAACCGGAGCGTTCCGACAGTCAGAGTGATCTCAAAGGGCTGCGCATTGGCGTACCCCAAGAGTACAGCGGCGATGGCGTCGACACGGGAGTCCGAGAAGCATGCGACGCAGCCCTTGCGCAATTCGAAGCGCTCGGCGCCGAACTCGTCCCGATTCAATTACCGCACACCAAATACGCGATCTCCACCTACTACGTGATCGCCACCGCCGAAGCTTCCAGCAACCTAGGCCGCTTCGATGGCAGCTTGTACGGCAAGCGCGACTTGGGCGACGGTAGCCTGCAAGGCATGTTCGCAGCGACACGCGATAGCGGTTTCGGCGACGAGGTCAAACGCCGCATCATGTTGGGCACCTACGTTCTCTCCGCGGGCTACTACGACGCGTGGTACGGCAAGGCACTCAAAGTCCGCACCTTATTGCGACAAGACTTTGAACAAGCCTTCGAGTCGGTTGACGTCATCGCTGGCCCGACTGCCCCCACCACGCCCTTCGCCCTCGGCGAACGAGTCTCCGATCCTTTGGCCATGTACCTCAGCGACATCTTTACTGTGCCCGCATCGCTAGCAGGCGTTCCTGCTCTAAGCTTGCCCGCTGGCTTCGCGAATGGCTTACCTGTTGGATTGCAACTGATCGGCCCGACGCTTTCGGAAGGCCGCCTCTTGCGCGTGGCCGCTGCTTTTGAACAAGCGACGACGCATCACTCAAAGCAACCAGAACTAGCCTCAAAGGGAGGTGCCGTATGAGCACGCAAAAGATCGCCGGCTTCACGCGCGAAGGTTCCGATTGGATTTCCGAAGCGACAGGTACCCGCTGGATCCCCGTCATTGGCTTGGAGGTGCACGCACAACTGCGCACGCGTACCAAACTCTTCTGTAGTTGTGAGAGCCGCTTCGCCGCTCCGCCGAACAGTTTGACCTGCCCCGTTTGTACGGGCCAGCCCGGAACCCTGCCGGTGCTCAACGCCGACGCCTTGGAACTCGCCGTGCGCGCCGCCCTGGCGGTCGGGGCCGAGATCAATCCGCTTTCCAAGTTTGATCGCAAGAATTACTTCTACTGCGACGTCCCGAAGAACTATCAGATCACCCAGTACGACGAGCCCTATTGCCGCGGCGGTTCGATCCGATTGGCATCGGGACGCACGGTGCGTCTGAACCGCATCCATATCGAAGAAGACGCGGGCAAATCGATTCACAACCAAGGCACCGCGACCCTTGTCGACCTCAACCGCGCCGGCGTGCCGCTAATCGAGTCTGTAACCGAAGCTGATCTCGACAACTCCGCCGACGCCGCCGCTTATCTAACGGCTCTGCGCGAAATCCTCGTTTACTGCGGAGTTTCAAACGCGGACATGGAAAAGGGCGAGATGCGTTGCGACGTCAACATCTCCGTGCATCCCGCCGGTGAAGAGTGGCGCACCAAGGTCGAGATCAAGAACCTCAACTCAGTCTCCAACGTCATCGGATCCATCGAACACGAGATCCCGCGCCAAATCGCCGCCTGGGAAACCGGCGATCCCGCCCAGGCTCCTGTGCAGGAAACGCGCCTCTTTGACGTCGACAAGAACGCCACTCGCAGCATGCGCAAAAAGGAAGGGGAAGCCGATTACCGCTACTTCCCCGACCCGGACCTGCCCCCGCTCAGCGCTCCCGAGGCCTTCATTGAGGAGCAACGCAGCCTACTCCCCGAGTTGCCCGCCGCCCGCCGCGAACTCTATCAAGAGAGGATGGGACTCTCCGCCTACGACGCGGACGTGTTGACGGCGTCGCGCGACGTGTCCGACTTCTTTGAAGCTGTGGTCAAGCTCTGTAACGAACCCAAGGAAGCCGCCAACTGGATCTCCAACGAAATCCTACGCGCCCTATCCGGCGATGAATTCGAAGCTCAGCAGATCGACGAGTTGCCCCTCAAGCCCTTCGATTTATCCGAGTTGATCGGCCTCTCCACCAAAGGCGTCGTCAACAGCTCCGCCGCGCGCCAAGTGATGCGCGAGATGATGAAGACTGGTAAGGCAGCTGGGCAGTTGGTGATGGAACTGGGTCTTGAACAGGTTCAAGACGACGGACAGCTCGAAGTTTGGTGCCAGGAAGCCCTGGTCGGCCGAGAGTCCGTCATTGAGGACGTGCGCGCCGGCAACCACAAGGCGGTCGGCGCACTGATGGGCGCCGTGATGAAAGCATCGGGCGGGAAAGCCAACCCACAGAAGACGCGCGAGATCCTGATTCGGCTCATCGGTTAGCTTCGGCCGGAAGACGGCGGTACCGAGCGCGGGTAATCTCCGCCACCATCGCAACTGGCCCCAGGCCAGAATCCGGAGGACTCTGATCTGGGGCCAGTTGCGAAGGTGACGGAGACTGCCCGGGCTCGCTACCGCCGTCTTCCAATTGTCGTCGCCGCTTATTCGTCGTCGCCGCCTTTGACTACGAGTTCCCAAGCAGCTTCGCCGGAGATCTCTGCGGAGAGTTCCATCGAGTGGGACTGACCAGCCATGTCCATCTCGCCTTCCATGTCCATGAAAGTCGTAACGTCGGTGCTCATCTCAAAACCCTGTACATGGGAACCTCGCAGGTTCCAGAGCAAGGTGCCTTCACCTTCCATCTCGAGCCCGATGGTTGCTGTCAGACTGACTTCCAAGCCTTGCTCACCGGCCTGAAGGTCGATCACGCTCTGGATCACGTCGGAGAGGTCGAGGCTCGCCTCGCTTTCAAACTTGAAGGTGATAACGCCAACGTTGACACCATCCTCGTCACGCGATCCGGCGTAGGTACAGGTGATCGCGAAATCGCCGAAGGCCTCAGCCATCTGCTCCTCCATGGCTTCCTCGACGAGTTCCGTAATCTCTTCTGCGTTCTCGTCCTCTCCACCACCGAGGTCAGCGGGCATGCCGCCAGGGAAGAAGATATTCCCCAGGTCGTCGCCAGAGACTTCCCATGTGTCGCCTTCGGAGACTTCGCCGTCAGGCAAGAGGGCGAGGAAGTCCATGTCGACCTCTAGGTTCTCAAGCACGTCTTCGTTGCCTTCGCTTTCGTGGAAAGACTTGATGTACTCGTCGGCTTCGCCGTCCCAAACAAAGGCAACCGTCGAGTCTTCGAGTTCAGCGAAGTCATCGACTGACTCCGGCTCGCTCTCAGGTCCAGCCTCAAGGGTCAGCTCGTCGTAGGTGCGGTGCAATACAGACTGACGACCCTCTCTGGTCTTCACGTAATCATCGGTAACGCCAACCAAAGCGGTGACCATCATGCCTTCTTCCATGGCAGCCCCCAGCATCTCGGCGGGAAGCTCCTGGCCGTCAACAACCACGTTGAGGTCGTCGACGTAGAAAGTAGCTTCCAAGCTCAGCTCTTTGGAAACTGTGGCGCCTTCTGCGGGGCTGAAAGAAACCTTGTCTTCGCG
The DNA here is from genome assembly GCA_047639675.1 of Planctomycetota bacterium. Lineage (GTDB taxonomy): Bacteria > Planctomycetota > UBA1135 > UBA1135 > JABACD01. The sequence continues at coordinate 17,495 of JBLIOI010000007.1, forward strand.
GCTCGCGAAAGCGAGAAGCGGAAGGACGATCAGAGGCAGGGCGACGGAAAGCGTCTTCGTAATGTTCATCTGTTTTCTGAGGAGAGCTCTAGGGCTAGTTGAAGCACCGGTTTGCCCTGGCAAGAGGGCGCACTGGCGGGGATTTCATTGGCACAATAGCTCCCTTTCGGAGCTAAGTGCCTGCCATTTCTGGCTGTCTTGAAGAGAAGTTGGGGCAAAAACCGGTCCCTACTCCCACTCGATAGTGGAGGGCGGCTTGCTACTGATGTCGAGGACCACGCGGTTGATCCCCGGAACCTGGTTGATGATGCGGCCTGAGATGCGCTGGAGCAGCTCCCGAGGTAGATAACCCCAGTCTGCTGTCATACCATCGGAGGACTCCACGATGCGCAGGGCGCAGGTGGCCTCGTAGGTGCGACGGTCGCCCATCACCCCCACTGTTTTTACAGGCAGGAGCACGGCGAAGTACTGCCACAGATCCTTGTGCTCGCCGGCAGCTTCAATCTCGCCGGTGCAGATCGCGTCCGCTTCCTGCAAGAGGGCGACTTTTTCACGCGTGACCTCGCCGAGGATTCTGACCGCCAGGCCCGGACCGGGAAAGGGTTGGCGCAGGACGATGCGATCCGCCAAGCCGAGGAAGCGGCCGATCACTCGAACCTCATCCTTGAACAGCTCGCGCAAGGGCTCGACCAGTTCCATGTCAAGGTCGTCGGGCAGTCCGCCGACGTTGTGGTGACTCTTGATCACAGCCGTGTTGCCGCCGTGAACATTGACGGACTCGATCACATCGGGATAGAGCGTGCCTTGACCGAGGAAGTTGGAGTTCTTGAATCGCTTGGCTTCTTCACGGAAGACCTCAACGAACTCATTCCCGATTACCTTGCGTTTCTGTTCGGGATCCGTGACACCGGCGAGGGCATCAAGGAAACGTTTGGATGCATCCACCACGGTCAGGTCCATGCCGAGGTGTTCAGCGAATTCCGACTCGACGTCTTCGCGTTCACCTTTGCGCAACAATCCGTTGTCGACGAAGATGCAGTGCAAGCGCTTGCCGATGGCCTTGTTCAGGATCATCGCCGCGACAGAAGAATCGACGCCACCGGACAAGCCGAGTATGACTTCGCCGTCTACACCGACAATTTCATGAATGCGTTCGATTTCGCGGTCGACAATTGAACCCGGCTTCCAGTCGCCCTTTAAGTTGCAGATGCGCATCAGGAAGTTGTCGATCACTTCGCGACCGCGCACTGAGTGCGAAACCTCCGGGTGGAATTGAACACCCCACAGATTGCGCTTGGGATCGGCGATGGCGGCCTCCGGACAATCGTCGGACTGCGCCATGGTCACAAAGCCTTCCGGCAAGCGTGTCACGGAGTCGCCATGACTCATCCATACCACCGTGTGCCCACCGATCTCAGCGAACAACCCTTCGGAGAGCATCACGCGAATCGAGGTACGGCCGTACTCGCGCGTTTCCGAAGCGACCACTTCTCCTCCAAGAGTGCGGCACATCCAATGCATGCCATAGCAGATTCCCAGCACGGGCACGTCGAGATCGAGCAACCCCTCTGGAACCACCGGCGCGTCATCGTCGTAAACAGAAGAGGGACCACCAGAGAGAATGATTCCTCCCAAGTTCATGCCCGCAGCCGCTTCGAGAGCGTTTTCAGGAATCGTGATCTGACAGAAAGTGCCAGCCTCGCGCACGCGGCGCGCGATCAATTGCGTGTACTGCGTGCCGAGATCGACAATCAGTACTCCCTGCAAGTCCATACTCATTGGTCGTGGAAGTAGTTGGGGGCTTCCTTGGTGATTGTCACATCATGCGGGTGCGCTTCGCGCATGCCAGCGGCTGTGATACGAATAAATTGGGCGCGTTCCCACAGATCGGTGAGAGTACGCGACCCGGTGTAACCGAGCCCGGCTTGGATACCGCCGGTCAGTTGGTGAACGAAGCCTGAAAGGGGTCCCTTGGTCGGGACCATGCCTTCAATGCCTTCCGGTACGAGTTTTTCCGTCTCGGTCACGTGTCCCTGGCGATAGCGCTCCTTCGAGCCCTTTTGCATCGCACCGATCGAGCCCATGCCACGTACGCTTTTGAACGAACGACCCTTGTAGAGGATCTTCTCTCCGGGGCTCTCATCGAGTCCGGCAAAGAGACTGCCTAGCATCACACACGAAGCACCGGCTGCCAGAGCTTTGACTATGTCTCCGGAGAAACGAATGCCGCCGTCAGCGATGACGGGAATGTCGTACTTGCCCTTGAGCGCTTCAACCACGTCAAGTACCGCAGTCAACTGCGGTACGCCGATGCCAGCAACGATGCGTGTGGTACAGATCGAACCAGGGCCGATGCCGACTTTGACACCGTCGGCGCCAGCTTCGGCAAGTTCCAAGGCGGCTTCGCCCGTAGCGATGTTTCCCGCGATCACATCGACGTCGAACATCTTCTTCAAGCTGCGAACGGTTTCGATCACGTTACTACTGTGACCGTGCGCCGTATCGACAACGAGGACATCAACGCCGGCATCTACGAGTCCGGCTGCGCTTTCGGGATGGTTGACACCAATCGCGGCGCCCACTCGCAATCGTCCGCGCGAGTCGGTTGCCGACTGCGGGAACTTGGCGAGCATGTTCAAGTCCTTCATCGTGATCAAACCCTGCAGGCAGTTGTCATCATCAACGATGATCAGCTTCTCCACCTTGTGGCGGAAAAGCAGTGTGCGTGCTTGATCTAAGCTGGTGCCCGGGGGCGCCGTAATCAAGTTCTCCGAAGTCATGATGCCGCCGACTGGAGTCTCGTCATCCATTTCGAATCGGCAATCACGACTGGTCAGAATTCCAACCACGCGATTCTTGTCGACAATTGGCAAGCCCGAGATGTGTTGACGCGCCATGATCTCGCGCGCCTCGCCGATCGTCGCGGTCGGCGCCAGCGTCAGCGGATCTAAGATCACACCATTGGCCGAACGCTTGACCTTGTCCACTTCTGCAATCTGACCTTCGAGGCCAAGATTGCGGTGAATCACGCCGAGGCCGCCTTCACGCGCCAAAGCCACAGCCAGCTCCCATTCCGTCACCGTGTCCATAGCGGCGGACACAAGCGGACACTTGAGTTGGACGTTACGCGACACACGCGTTCCCAAGTCGACGTCCGACGGCAGAACGTCGGAGTGGCGAGGCACCAAGAGGACGTCGTCAAACGTCAGCCCTTCCTTCAGCTCCATGCGATCACAAGTCTCTCAGGGTGAACCCGAGGTATTCGAAGAGTGGGGTGGAAAAGGCCGATCGTAGCGACTTCGGGCCCCACCTTCCACGTTCGTGCCCCGCTTCCGCGCCGCTGAGCGATTAAATTAAGAGGGGCCAACCCCGCCACCGAAGTGATGAGATGGGCCCCAAGAAGGAGGAGATGGCTTATTTGTCGGATGGGAAGCCCCTGAGCCTGAGCATTCGTTTTGGAAAGTTCGTGTCACTTTCCTCCGAATACGGTGCAGCATGGCCTTCCCATACCCGAAATGGTGCATATCGGGGCTTTGGAGTCCCATGTGTGACCCCTAGGATTACCCCCCCATGAAGATCGAGACCCAGGCGACGAAAGCCGCCAGCTCTAGTGAGAGCCCCCTGACAAACGCCGTGAGCAGCACCCCCCAGCCAGAATCGCCTGCATTCGAGCTCATCTCGAAAAAGCCCACCCGCGTCGCCCTCGTGGGCGCCGGCTTCATCGCAGACTTTCACCTGGAGATCCTGACCAAGATGCAGGAGGTCGAAGTCGTCGCGGTTTGTGACCCTGTCTTGGGAAGGGCGCGCAGCCTGGCGGACAAATGGTCGGTGCCAGTGGCTGTCGCCAGCATTGCTGAGCTCGCGGAACATGGCATTCAAATTGCACATCTCCTAACTCCGCCGGACCTGCACATGCGTTTGGCCAAGGAGGTCTTGGAGTTAGGTATTGGGCTTTACGTGGAGAAGCCCCTGGTACTTTCAGCAAGCGATGCACGTGAGTTGGTGGAGCTAGCCGCGAAACGCAAGCTACCGCTCGGTGTGAACCACAACCATGTCTTTCAACCGGCCTTCGTACGTTTGATGGAGAAGGTCAATGCGGGCGAGATCGGTGCGGTGGAACACGTGCAAGTCACTTGGAGTGTTCCGCTCATGCAACTCGACGCGGAACAGTACTCACACTGGATGTTCCGCTCGCCGCGCAACATCATGTTTGAACAAGGCCCCCACCCGCTTAGCCAAGTTCATCGTTTGGTCGGTGCCGTGCAGGATTGTCACACAGAGATATTGAGCTCGCGGGAATTGCTCCCCGGTCAAACATTCGTCGACAGGTGGCTCGTTTCTGCTCGCGGGGAACGCGCTACCGCAGAAATCTACTTGGCCTTTGGTCAAGGATTCACGCGCAACACAATACAGGTAATCGGCAGCGATGGAACGCTGGAAGCCGACTTCACTCACGACACACTCGCCGGCGAACGCAAGACGCTTTGGCTTGAGTTTTGGAACTCGTTCCTGGCGGCCTGGCGCCGCGGAAAGATGTACAAGAAGGACGCACGCCGTGTGCTCAAGAACTATCTCTCAGCGACATTAGGATTAGCAGAACGCAAGGATGCTTTCTTTGCTGGCATGCGCTCCTCGATAGGGTCCTTTCATCAGAGCCTGCGGGCCGGGACTGCCTTACCCGTAGACGGCGCGCAAGCGGCTGAAGTCCTGGATTGGTGCGATGCCGTAGCCAAGGAAGTCAAAGATGTGGAAGCGCCGAATTCGGAGCTCTCGGCGGAAAGTGCGCGCCCTGGCGAAGTCGTAGTCCTCGGCGGGACGGGATTCATAGGCAAGCGCGTCGTTCGTGGCTTGCTCGATGCGGGCGTGCCGGTCACATGCGTTGTGCGCCGTACGCATTCTTTGCCCGAAATAGTCGAGGAGGGCGCACGCGATGGTCGCATTCGCTTGTTACGCGGCAGCCTCGAAAAAGCCGAAGACCTCGAAGCCCTATTTGATGGCGCCCACGCCGTTGTGCACCTGGCCACGGGTAGCGGCGACACCTGGGATGACGTCGAGAGAGTCATGGTCCAAGGCTCAGTAAAAGTTGCCGAAGCCTGCTTGCGCAAGGACATCAAACGCTTCGTCTACATCTCCTCGGTTGCCTCACTCTACACCGGCGACGAAGGCGCTTCGCCCCTGGCGGATGCGCCCAGCACGGATCCTGAAGCCGCAACGCGTTCAGTTTACTCACGCGGCAAGGCGGCGACGGAAGACGCGCTCTTCGAACTCGCCAAGGAACATCAGTTGCCCTTGATCGTGTTACGACCCGGCATAGTCGTTGGGGACGGAACTCCAATGCAACACTCGGGCTATGGACTTTGGGCCCGCGACAACCACTGCGTGGGTTGGGGACTCGGCGAACATCCCTTACCGCTAGTTTGGGTTCAAGATGTGGCCGACGCGATCGTCTCTGCAACACTGCACAAGGAAAACAATTTGCACGGCAAGGCCTTAAACCTGTGCTCCAAGGTTCAGCTCAACGCACGCGAGGTTGTTGAAGAACTGCGCCATGTCACGGGCCGCGACTTGCACTTCCATGCGCGCGCACTGCCCCGCAGTCAGGCGATGGAAATCGGTAAGTACTTCGTCAAGCTGGCCGGAGGCCGCGCTGGACTGGAGTGGCCGGACTACCGCGACTTGCGTGCACGAGGTCTTTTCACGGTCTTCGAGAGCAACCTCGCTCGCGAAGTGCTCGGCTGGACCCCCGTCGAAGATCGTGAAGAGTTCCTCGACAAGACGGTTCGCATCTACGGCAAGAAAGCTCAGTGAAGAAGGCGGCGGGCACCCCCCACCTGCTGCACGTTTTTTCAACCTTCGTGCCCGCCGGTCCGGAGATGCGTACAGTGCGCATGATCAATGCCCTTGGCGAGAGCTATCGGCACTCCATCTTGGCGATCGATGACCGTACGGATGCGCAAACAGAATTTGATGCGACTGCCCCCGTACGAATCCTGCCGGGTCTGCCGCGTGCGGGCACGGCGAGCACGGTTAGCGCCCTGCGCAGATTGATTCGAAGGGAGCAGCCCGACCTGCTGCTTTCCTACAACTGGGGCGCCTTTGACAGCGTATTCGCTTCGCGCAGTTTGTACCGGGGGAATCGTCACTTGCATCATGAGGACGGTTTCAACGCGGACGAAGCGGACAGCTTCAAGTCTCGCCGAGTTTGGACAAGGCGGCTTTTGCTGCCAGGCGTCGCGCGCACCGTCGTCCCCTCAGAAGTGCTGATGGGCGTCGCAACCAAGACTTGGAAACTGAAGCCCAAACACATTCAGCTCATTCCAAACGGTATCGACCTCGACAGCTTCACTGAACGCGATGGAAACCCAGCCTTGCGCGCTGAACTAGGCATCTCACCGGAAACGCCAGTGATCGGTTTCGTCGGACACTTACGACCGGTCAAGAATACGCAGAGATTGCTGCGCGCTTTCGCAGCGGTTCGCTGCGATCCTATGCCAGAGCTCGTCATGCTAGGCGAAGGTGAGGAGCGCGAGGCAATAGCGAAGGCCGCGATCGCTCTGAACATCCAAGATCGTCTACACCTCGTCGGTCACAAGTCCGACACCGCCCCTTGGTATCGTTTGATGGATCTATTCGCGATCAGTTCGGACAGCGAGCAGATGCCCGTCGCGCTCCTGGAGGCGATGGCGACTTCCTTGCCGGTCGTATCCACGGGAGTCGGTGACGTGGCTCATATGCTCTGCGCAGACCAAGCTCCATTCGTCAGCGCCGGAGCACCTTCCTCTTGGGAGTCTCAACTCACCAGTGGCTTCGAGAAAATGATCGCTTCGGTAGCCCAGCGGCAGACTCTTGGAAAAGCCAATCGCGAGCGAGTCGAAGAGCACTACTCCTTCGATAGCATGCTGGAAAGCTACCGCACGCTCTACGATTCGATTCTCGGTAACTAATCTCCCCCATGGCCGACATCCCCGCTAACCCGCCCCCCTTTCCGCCCTTCGAGGTAGCCGAATCCAAGCGGGTGTACGACTCACACTGGTGCGCTTTACGCCGCGACCAAGTCGTCTTGCCCAACGGCAAGCTCCAGGAGTACCACGTCTTCGAAGTTCCGAACGCGGTAGTCGTCGTACCTGTGCGCAAGGACGGTTCGATCATCATGCTCGGCCAATACCGCTATCCTCACGGTAATACACACTGGGAGATTCCCGCTGGCCGCATCGATGCAGGGGAAGAGCCCATCGCCGCCGCTGAGCGTGAATTGCGCGAAGAGACCGGGCATCGCGCCGGCCGCCTATTGCCCTTGCCCGGCTTCTACCCGACGAATGGTATCAGTGCGCATTACGCCCATGCTTACGTCGCACTCGACTGCGAAGCAGTAGGCGAACTGGAACTCGATGAGTCCGAACAGATCTTCGTCAAGATTTTCGAGCGCACCGAAGTCGAAGCTCTACTCGACGCGGGCCGCCTGGCGGACGCCTTCACTGCGCTTCCGTTGATGTACTACTTGCGCGGCGTGCACGAAGGCCCGCTGCGTTAGCGCGGCAAGGCTCGATGAGTTAGCGCGACAGGGCCCGTAAGAAACTGACTAGATTCGCAGCATCTGCTTCCGACAGCGTGAAGGGCTTCAGCTTGTCCGACAACTGCGCATTTGCCACCCCGCCCGTACGATAGTACTCGACGACCTCTTCCAAAGTCGCTTGACTGCCATCGTGCATGTACGGCGCCGTCTTCGTCAACATTCGCAGTCCTGGCGTGCGGAACTTTCCGTGATCGCCTGCTTCGCCGGTGATCGCGCCACGACCTTCTTCAGCGACTTCATCAAGGACACCGATACCCGTATTGTGGAAGTCCTCATCACTGAAGTTCGGGCCCTTGTGACAACGCCAGCATCCTCCGCGTCCTTGGAACAACCAAAGTCCCGAACGCTCTTGCGCTGTCAGGGCCTTGAACTCCCCCGCCTCAAAGCGGTCGACCGGAGAATTCCCCACGGACAGGGCGCGCACGAAAGCCGCTAATGCGCTCGCCAAGTTCTCTGCGGTCGGCGCGCTGCCGAAGGCGCCCTCGAATTCGTTCGTGTAGACCTCGTCTGCAGCAAGTTGCTCGATCGCGGGCTCCACACCGAGTCCCATTTCGCTCGGGTTCTCGATCGGCATGAGCACCTGATCCTCGAGTCTCGCCGCACGCCCATCCCAAAGCACATGGGTACTGAGGCTCTTGTTGAGCAAGCTGGGTGAATTGCGCAACGTGGGCTGGCCATTGATTCCGAGGGAATAGCGGCGGTTGTCGGCAAAAGCGAACTCAGGTCGGTGGCAGCTTGCGCAGGCAACAGTTCCACCCTTCGATAATTTTGGATCGAAGAATAAGCGTCGCCCAAGGGCAACTTGCTTATCCGTTGCCGTCCAACCAGCGGCCAGCCCCTCAACACCGAGCAACTCCACACGTTCAAGTGGACGCGGCAGTCCGTCCACGGGAACACCCAAACCTGAGGCGCCATCATCCCTCGCCACAGCAAGTGCGGCGAGGGTGAATAGCGCACCCAAGGCGGCCCCGAAAGGAGTCAAAGAGTGACTCCGCTGATTACTGTTTGGCCTCAGCCAAAAGCTCGGCGATGGTCTCATCCATCGCTTCACCATTGTGACCACGTGCACGGATCTTGCCATTGGCATCGATCAGGACGTAGGTCGGGTAGCCGGTCACTTGATACATCTTGGCGATGGCGCTCTCCGCGCCCTGGTAAGCACTCAGCCAAGTCACACCATAAGTCTCAAGCCCAGCGCTGTAGGCCTCGGGCGAATCGCCCGTGTTGACACCGATCAATTCAAAAGCATCGTCTTGATGACGCTCAACGAGCGTCTGCAGGTGGGGCATTCCCTTCCTGCACGGGCCTCACCAAAAGCCGTAGAAGTCGAGCAGCACAACTTTGCCGCGATAGTCGGACAAGTTGAAATCGAAGTCATCGTGGGTACTGCCCTCGAAGTCGGGAGCCATATCTCCGACGAAGACGTGAGATGCGGCTAATTTTTTGCCCCAGGTTGTCGATGCGAATTCCGCTTCGACTCGGGCCAGGAAGGTGATGCCGCGCGCCTTGGACTTCTCATCCTCGGACTTCTTCAGCATGGTTCCCGCGAAATAAAGCGCGCCAGCACGATTCTCGGCTGTCTTACTTGTCTCTACGGTGGCCGCGAAGAGTGCCAAAGCTGACTCATCGCCGATCGATCGGTGATTCTTGCTGATCGATTCCAGCGCTGTGCCAAACCACTCGGCATCCTTGTGCTCTGCGACGAGCTTGTTGTAGTGCGTTCGAAGTACATCGCCGCGCTCACCCATCTTGACGCCGGTTTCGCGAACGTGCATAGCCATCCACAAGAGTGCGCGGCCATTGCCCGCATCGCTCAGCGCCTTAAACCTTGGCAAGAACGCGATGGCCGGATTCGCCTTCCGTAATTCCTTGCGCTCATCTTTTGTGGCAGCCTCCATGGCTTTGGACCACTTCGCCACTGCGGCATTGCATTCGGCAGTAAGAGCCACAGCATCGTCGTCAACGACGACAAGACTGAGCGGTTCCGCGACTGGAACGGTTCCGGCTCCTCCGAAAAGGAAGAGCGCGGGGAACAACAGAGATTTCATCATGATCGGGTCACCTTCGGGTTAGAACGGCGCGAGTACGCGACGATAACTCTTCTCGTGACTTGCTTTCTCTGACCAAAGCCGTTTTACCTCTTTATTTCAGAGCGGCGAGCTCTTCTCTGTGCAACTCGCAGCCACATGCCCTTTAGGAAAGCGGCAATCTACTCCTTCAGCTCGAACAGTCCCATCCAGGGTCCAGGCCGTTCCATGGCCCAGATCGATGTTGCGGGAGAATCCAACTCCATCGGTAGGCGAGCCTCGCCACCCTCGGAGCCCACTGCGTAGGGACCGATCGTGATTAGCGCCTGACGCTGCTTCCCAAAGCCCTCGAATAGGCTGCCCTCGATTCCCGTTTGCAAGCGGTTGACGAGCAGGAAGTGAGTGACTCCAAGCCGCTTGAAGGCTTCAGCGGTTCCCTCTCCCAAGCGCTCGCCCAATCCCTTCCTGATAGTCACGCTGGCCCCCTGCTCATCGATTTCGAATAGGTCGGAGACGTAGACACCGTGGACCCCACCCTCGATCACTCCCGCACGCAAAGCTTCCAAGCGTCGGGCTTCCCTTTGATAGAGGGACGATCCGGAGGCTGTACGCAATTCGTTCAAGAGCTCCAAACTGCTCTGATCCAAGTCGACGATCGGCCCGTAGCGATCAATCGCCACGAAGGAATCAGAGGGCAAGTCGAGCAGGGCCAATTCGCCCTCGACGCGTGTGTCGTCTCGCTCTAGTAGCGAGCCCAAGCGGAGAGCTTGAATCATCGGCAGCAGAGACAGAGCAACGATTGCAACTCGCACGGCAGTCCCTCGTTGCCACACGCTTTCCACGAAGCTGCCGGCAGCGAAGGCCAAGAAGGCTCCAAGCGGCAATAAGTAGCGCACGTGTTCATTGGAGTGCGTCATGAAGAACGCGGCCCAAGCCAGAGCAAAGAGGCCCGCGGGAAGCGCTGCACGCCGCTTGAGTAAAGAGACGATTCCGAACAGCCCGAACAACGTCAAGACCGGATCGTAGAGGAAGAACGCTCGCGCCAAGTGCGGGAAAGTTTCCCAGCGCCTTGCGAAGTTTATCGACTGCCCACCGAGGGAAAGGTCCGCTTGATCGCCCCCAATGGTTTGTGCCGCGCTCGGCACACCGTGGAGCAAGTATGCAGGATAACCGACCAGGAGTACCAACAAGCCAAAGGCCGCGACGCACAGTGTCCCCTGCTTCAAGCGCTTGACCAGGTCATCGCCAACGAAGCCCAAGGGCGACACTAGCCAAGCCAGCCCTGGAATTCCCAAGGCGAATAAACCCGATTGATGACAGGCCCCTGCAAGTGCCGCCAGCAAACCCGAAAGAAGCAATTGGCGCCCTTCTGGCTTCCTTACGTAGTTCGCTGCGGGCCACGCAGCGAGCACCATGAAAAACACAACAGCCACCCAGGGCCGTTCTTGCACGGAGAAGTGCAAGTGCATCATGCCCGTAGCAACGAACCATGCCGCCGCCCATGCGCCTTCGCGCAATCCTGCCGCGCGCGCCGCTTTGAAAGCAGCGAGTGCTGAGAGTGCACCGATGAAAACCATCAGCCAACGGGCCAGTAGATGCACCTCGCCCGGCTTTTCGAGCACGAAGTTCTTGTAGCCATCGGTACTGTCCCAGCGCCCGCTGATCCGTCCCGACATGAATTGCGTCGCGTAGATAGGTAACAAGGCGTAGGGCAACAGATTCGGATAGCTCGAATACTGTCCCACCGGCGGCGCCAAGCTCTTTTCTTTGGCCATGCCGAGCGCCGAGCGCACGACATGCGTGTCCGGCACGTAGTTGCGTGGAAGTCCGTGCTCCACCGCTCGCCCCCGCAAACCTAGTGCGAGCACGAAGAGTAGCAGACCAAAAAAGAGTTGTCTGCCGCCCGTCACTCCGGTCGCCTTGCGCGAGGCGCCGGTCTCTCCTTTGCCAAGCGTGTCAGGCTTCCGGGTCGACATCAAAGCGCTGCAAGAAGTCGTCCGTTTTTTCTACGTCGAGCAGTTTTTCGCTCAGAAGCTCCATCGCCTCGACGAAATTCATGCGTAGAAGCACGCGACGCAAGACGTTGATACGCGTCAGACGACGACTCGAGATTAGCTTCTCTTCCTTTCGCGTACCCGACTTCTCAATGTCGATGGCCGGGAAGATGCGACGGTCCGCCAACTTACGGTTGAGCATCACTTCCATGTTGCCCGTGCCTTTGAACTCCTCGAAGATCAGTTGGTCCATACGGCTGCCCGTATCGATCAAGGCCGTGCCTAGAATCGTCAAACTACCGGCGTCTTCCGTGTTGCGTGCGCTTCCAAAGATTTGGCGCGGACGCTCCATTGCACGCGAATCAAGACCGCCACTCATAGTGCGGCCACTGCCGCCACCGATATTGTTGTAAGCGCGTGCCAGTCGGGTGACCGAGTCGAGGATCAAAACGACATCCTCACCCAACTCCACCAAGCGCTGGCAACGCTTCCAAACAGCTTCAGCCAGCTTGACGTGGTTCTTGGGCGATTCATCGCTCGTCGAAACAAAGACCTGGGCGCCGGTGCTGCGCTGCCAATCAGTGGCTTCCTCGGGGCGTTCATCCACCAAGAGAACCATGAGGTGCACATCGGGATAGCCCTTCTCAATGCCATCCGCAAATTGACGCATGAGCGTCGTCTTGCCCGTTCGCGGTTGCGCGACGATCAGGCCGCGCTGGCCGCGACCGACGGGAGAGAGGATGTCCAGGATGCGCATGGAAACGTCACCTGTGACATCCCCTACCTGATAGTGAAAGTCCGGATCGATCGTGGTCAGACTTTTGAAAGCACGTAGCCGGTCGTACTTGCCGGGCTCCTCGCCGTCGATAGACGTGACGCCCTCGAGTTCAAATTTGTACTTCTTGCCCTTACTGATCGGGCCCTCGACGATTGAGCCATCGCGCAACTTGAAGCGCTGGATCATTCGTTGCGAGACAAAGACATCCTCGTTGGACGGGATGTACATCTTGTCCAAGTTGCGCAGGGTCCCAAAGCCGCCCTTCTCCTCGATGAACAAGCCGACGGCCGTCTGCGCTATCTTCGTGCTAGCTTCTCGGTTCTCGCCGCTCTCCGCATTGCGCGAATCTTGAGGACGACCGTGGGGCCTGGAACGGCCGCGCCTCCGGCGCCCTCGACGTTGGCCACCTTCGCCGTCTCTATCTGATGCCTGGTCGTTTTGACGGGGAGCCTCGTTTTGACGAGGAGCCTCGTTCGAGTTGCTGTTCTCTTCGGAACCTTCCGGCCGGCGCTTGCGGCGACGGCGTCCACCACGGCGCGAATTGCCGCGCCGACTATCGGACTGTCCACCGCTATCTTCGCTGCCCCGTTGGCGTTGCGGAGAGGAGTCCGAACTACTGCTAGTGGTCGACTCACTATTCGCGGGACGTCCACGCCGGCGCCGAGTCTCGGGCTGCGCCTCGGGACTCTTGCTACGCGGCTCCTTGACAGAGTCGTCCTTCTTCGGCTTCTCTGGCTGCCTGGTGGTAGTTCGGCGAGGAGTCGACTTGCGCTTTGCACTTCGGCTTCCTTTCGCGGGTTGTTCCATCGATCCGAAGGGAATCGAACCGGTGGTTGATGCTGAATCGTCTTTGGGGGCCAAGCGGATCCTCCGAATGGCAAGGGAGAGAATGGACTTCAAATGAACTGAAGACCGGCAAGACCCGAGCTCGGCTCGGGCGTGCCCACAGGGGGCGGCAGCAAAGCTGCTTGGGTAGCACGGCATCACACCGTGCCTTTTCGTTCGTCCTCATGAAGTTCCGGGGAACGATCAGTGAAGATTCCGGTAAAGCGCTCGATCTTCGAACACCCTTCGGAGTGGCTCTCGAGTAATCGAGAGAGCCGAGGGGGGTCCAACGGTCGGCGGCGGCCTCTACCGGTTGAACTCGGTTCTGCCCGTTCTCCAAACCTACGCGAGCTATTCGCGCTAGAAGGGAAAAGGTGATCGAGTTCGTCGCTCAGCCAGCCTGTCGGAGCAATGCTCCAATCCGGTTGGCCTCAAGCTCTACCCACCCTACCGGACCGCAGCCTGGGAGCAATGGGGCAATTTCATCTAACCCCATATATCGGCCGTCGGATGGCCTAAAATTAGCCTGAGTCGTCTCAGAGGGTGGTTTTTTTGTATCTGGAAGCGCTTCCGACCGTAAGAACTCGGTCCAGAATCAATCCTCGCCCACGTAGCCCAGCTCTTTTAGCCGCTCGAGGTTCTGTTTGGGCTCGACCGGACGGGCGCTGTGTTGTTGCCGGAGCTCAGCGTCGATGCGCCGTTGGCTGCGCAAGAGGTCGCGCAACTTCGTGGCGATTCCCGGCCGAGATGTGGAGAGGTCATGCGCCTCATCAGGGTCGCTAGCGAGATCAAAATCAATTCACCACCTGCCCCCTCATCCATCATCAGGCGCCAGCCGCCGAGGCGTACTGAGTGCTGTTGGTTCTCCGGAGTAAGCGCTTGGCTAAAGGAAGGCGACTCGGAGAGCTCCTCACCACAAAGCAGAGGCACCAGGCTACGCCCCTGAACGTGAACCCGAAATCAGGCGATTGGCCGCATGTTGAAAGGCAATGTCCTTCTGTACGAGTCGCCCGTTGGCAAATAAGCGCACCGAGCCCATCGACGTCAGTAGATCTCCGAGCGTCACCGTTAGGTGATAGGTTCCCGGCTGTACGTCGATCCTAAACGTCAGCTGCACGCCACGCACGCCGTCGCGATTGAGATCGTCTGCCAAGAGCTTGAAGTGCTCCGACAGCGAATAGGCGCTGTCCTTTGGATTGCCCGCGACCTTCTCTAATAAGAACGAAGCCGGAGCACTCCCTTCGAAACCCCATCCACGATCGGGTCATAGGAATCCTTGCCTTGAACCCGGACATGGCCTGCCACGAGGGGGCTCGCCTCTGTCTCCATGTCAAAGTAGATCGGCGTGCTGATCTGACAGGCGCTCGCCGCCATCAGTACTCCGAGAAGCTCGATGATCATCTAACCCCCTGGTCTCGGGAAGACGTCGGTCTTGCTCTCGCGCGGTCTCTAGCCGCTGAAGCGAAAAATGGTCGGGGCGAGAGGATTCGAACCTCCGACCTCTGCCTCCCGAAGGCAGCGCTCTACCAAGCTGAGCCACGCCCCGACACATTGAGCGGAGGAAGATAGGGCCAGTACAGGGGGCCGTCAAGATCAGCTTGGGAGACCGGGGGAATTCGGGAGGGTATTTATAGCGGTGCGAGAGCTCAGCGGCCCAAATCCACGAACATTCCGCCGTTCTCCTCTGCCAGATCGCGCATGAACTTACGCTGGAATTCCCCAATGGCGATCGAGTGGATGAGCACCTTGCGCAGGCCGTTGGCGGCGCGCACTTCCTTGAGAATATCATTGGGATCGACCAATTCCCCCACGGTCGGGCGGCCGTCGGAGAGGAAGAAGATCGTATCGACGGAGACTTCGTAGGATTTATTCCGTGCGCCGCTGGAGCCGCGAGTGGCGACACCCAAGGCTTCCATCAGGGCGCCGTAGGTGTTGGTCTTGCCAGCTTCCAAGTTGGCCGAGCCGCCCAGACCGACAGCAGCCAGCTCTTCCTTGGAGCTTCCACCAATAGCCTCCAAGCGATCGACCCAATCGAGAGCGCTGCGCTTGTTCAAGACGTTGCAAGTCGAGAGCTTCTTCTTCCACGGCTTCACATCTGTGGCGAAGGCGAGGATGTTGAGCTTCACGTAGGGCTCAAGGGTTTCGATTGTGCGCTTCAATTCGGTTTTGACAATGTCGATGCGCCGCAGCGAAGGGTAGCCGCCGTCTTTGAAGCGTTCCTTTTCGACAACTTGATTTTCCATCGATCCGGAGACATCGATGATGTAAATCACTGAGCGACTTGGAGTCTCGATGCCGTGGTAGGAAGAGGTACCTTGCGGGGTGTAGAGAGCGCGATTCTCTGCGCGCTTGGCCTTGGCCTTGGCCAAGGCTTCGTCGCTCGGAATCTCAAAGCGGCTCTCAATACCTATCCACCACTTGCGCCACATCTCTGTGCGCAAGCCGTAACCCTTCGCCGTAATCTCCTCGAGGGCCTTTGAGTAGTCCTCTAGCAAACGGCCTTCTTCCTGCTCCATTCGTGAGATCAGAGGATCGATCGAACGTTTGGCACGCATCACATACAGTGCTTTGGCCGCGCTCGAGCGCACTTGCCAGATCTTGTCGTTCAAAGCCAGGATGGCGATCTCGACAACCGGCTCGTGCTTCATGGTGGTTAGTGCTTCAATCGAAGCACTACGGATCGCGGACTCCTTATCCTTCGTCAACTCAACGATCGCCGGAATCGCGCTGCGCTCCCCACGCGCCTCCAAGGCTTGAACAGTTCGGTAGCGAATCGCCCATGACTTGTCGGCCAGGCACTCGATCAAGGCGCCATTATCACCCTGGTAGCCGGCTTCACCAATCGTCATCAACAGGCCAAGGCGAATGGGCTCCTTCTTCTCCTCGGCTAGCCTGATAAAGATGGCATCGATCGCCTCTCGGTTCTGGAGAGTTCCAAGGATCTTGATGGCGGCAGCGACCACTTCCGGATCGGAATCTGCCAAGACCGGAATCAGGACCTTAACCATCGCCGGCGAATCTGCGTCTTCGAGCGAGTAGATCGCCTCGACGCGCGTGGCGCTGTCCTTGAACTTGCGGAAGTACTTCTTGAACTCTTTGACGATCTCGTCGTCGACCGGTTGAAATTCCAAACCTGCCAGTGCGCTCGGCGGGGTGATCGCCAAAAGGGCAAATAGGAAGATCGGGAGCAGGGCCGATGCTCTGGTAGAGAAGCGCTTCATGGAGGCTGAGGGGACAGGACGACGGTGAGGAGTCCTCCTGTTTTACCCCCTTCCGCTCGCAGTGCTACGAACGGATGGGCCTCGAAAACGAATTGGCTCGGGTTCGATGCCCCGATTTCCCGCTTCTAGTTGGCGCTAGGGTCCATTATGGCCCCTGAAGCGTCAATCAGGTGCGTTGCGGTCCTGCCCGCGATGTCTACCTTCGCGCCCTTCAGACTGATGCGCGCACCCGCTTCGGTCACGATTGTCACCTCGTCGGCGACTTGGGATAGAAGCTTGCCGTAGAAAACGCCTCCAACTGTGGTCACGCGCACGCTCTTGAGGCCGGCAAGGTCTTGAGACCCGTTTTCGCCAAGAACTGCGGAGCCTTCCGAAGTGAGAATGTGCTCCACTCGATCGATCTGCCAATCCATCAAGGCCATTTTGCCCAGATTGGTCTCGATCCAAACGCGCTTCTTGCCAACGGCGTAAAGCTCGCCTTCAAAGATCTCACCATCGGCAAGGACGACTCGCACTCGGCCTACGTTGGGCGTTAGGACACGATCAGTTTTGGAGATCGCCTCGACAGGAATTCCGGCGTCAAGCCAGAGTGCCGCCAACTCTACTTCCGATGCCTCACGCAACTCCCCGCCCAAGTCTTCGGGGGTCAAGTTCAGAGCCTCATCACCGTTCGCCTGTGTGGCCGTATCGAGACTCCAGTCCTGGATTGGGCTCGTCGCATTCCAATCGATTTGAATCGGTGAAGAGTCAGGTTCGGAAACCACTTCGATCGGAGTCGTGCCCGCGACAAAGACCTCGGTCATTTCTGGCTCAGCGCTAATTCCCGGGGCAATGAGTTCGAGGGCCGGCGCCTGCGAATCGTCCGTAGCTATGGATTCAAAGGGACTGACCAGTCCTCCGCCAACTTGTTCCGCTGGCTTCGACGCCACCAGGGCTTCGTCCGTATTGGGAGACTCCTGCGGTTTGTTCTGTTGATTGGGCTTGTTCTGGGCTACTCGCGGCCTGATCTCCGGAGTGGCGTCCTTGCCCACGGGCACAAACTTCGCACCGACAACGCCAATAAAGACGGAGACGGCAGCGATAAGCGTTCGAGCTAACCAAGGCGAAGCTGCAGCAACAGGCTCGTCATCCTCATACTCGTTTTCGTACTCGACATCCAGATCGAGTTCTTCTGAACCCAGCTCTGCTTCCAAACCCTCTAAGGGTTCTTCGTCGACGTATTCCGTGTCCTCCCCATCATCGGAGAGCTCGAACTCCATCAGCCAGCCGTCATCCTGGTCAGCTGGTTGGTACTCGCCCTCGCTTTCGAACTCCGCTACGTGCGCACTGAGCTCGTTGTCTTCGAGGGGATTTTCTTCAATGGATTGCAGCGATTGAAGCGAATCCAAGACTTCAGCTGCCCCCGGATAGTTCTCGTTGGATCCAAACTCGGCGAATTCTGTTTCGCCATCCTCGAAAACTTCGTCTTCGAGTTCGAGCTGACCCAGTTCCTCATCCGTGGGCGAATTTAGGATTGGCGCATCCGGGAGTTCACCCGTTAGCGCACTTTGCAATTCCGAGTCGTCTTCGTCATCACCAACTCGTAAGTACTCTTCGTTAGAGAACTCTTGGTTCGAGGATTCGTCTCCCTCGGGAGAATCGGGGCTGGTGGGGTCTATGGACATGACCGGTTTCTAATCTAGCGCTGCGGAAGAGAAGTCGTGAGCCCTGGCAACCAAGCCAGGGACCCGCCTTTCATCGGCACTCGCGGTACCTGGAGCTTTGCCCCACCTGGAGGAAATCCCCCGCGCAAAGGGAGCAAGAAACGGCGAAGTCCGCTTCTGTCCGGAATCATTTTCCCGGTGCCGCCCCTAGCGCTTCTTCAGGACGCGATTTCCGCCTTGGCGCAGGGTCACGCCTTCCAAGTCCATGCGTTCCAAAATCGGGATAAGAAACTTGCGACTCGTGCTCAAAACATCCCGCAGCTCGGGGATTACGAGCTGCCCGTTCTTCTCGCAGTTCGAAACGACAGCTGTTCGGGCCTGCTCAGCCGTGGCGGCGGTCAAGAACAAGCCGTTCTTGAGCGGCACCAAGCGCCCCGCATCCACCAGCATCTCGAGCACCGAATTCAGCTCCTTCTCTGCGGTACCGAGAGTCGTCGCCAACTCCGCTTCTGCCGGGGGCTGGAAGGCTGCCTCCTCCAAGTGCGCCTCGATCTTCTGTATCAGCTCGCGCTTCGATTCATCGAGGGCTACCTTGCGCCCCGCCAAGCGAACCTTGCCACCCGCTTCCAATTCGATCCCGCCACGCGTGCGCTCTTCCTCCAAGAGGAAGTTCAGGAAGCTCGGCTCGTAACCCAAGTCTTTGCGCAACTCGCCTACGGGAACCACCTCGCGCAGAGCATTTTTGTCGAACCAGGCTGCGATCGTGTCGCGCAACTTTTCTAGCGACGACTCCAGCGTCTCAATGTGAAGCCATTTTTGGCCCTTCGGCTCTTCGACAACCGCACCGCGCCCGGCTAGGTCGCCCAAGATCGCGCGGGTTTCCGCGAGGGAACGCTTGATCGCAACGGACAAGTCTTGAGCACTCTGTAGGGTTTCGCCACGTCGTGCCAAAATCACTTCCAAGAGATCCGTCGGCGACTCCAAGCTGCTCTCTTGTCGTCCGAGTTCTTCGAGCACGAAGCCCTTGAAGCGTTTGAGGCGGTGACGGCTTTCCTCGAGAATTTTGCCTCCGCCCAAGGTAATCAGCGGTGAAGCCAATCGCAGAATAAAGGGATCCCCGGGCGCACAAACCACAGGTTTCTCCAATCGCAGTTGTATCAAACCGGTCTCCCCCGGCTTCAATTCCGTTGAGTCCAATAGCACTGCTTGCCCCACGACTTCTACAGTTCCCGTGTGCAAACGCACCTGCGCACGATCCTTCAAACTGCACTCCACCTTAGCAAGCATCGTCATGCGCGCGCCCACCATGCGCATCGCACGAAAGTAACCGGGCACGGCCGCGACGCTTCCGCGATCAGCATCCTTGCGCGACACATCCGAGATGTTTATGGCCGTCGAATGTCCGGCTCGAGCCGTTTCCGTCGCCTGCCGGTAGGCTTGCAATCCACGCACCTTGCCCTTGTGGCCGCCCGGCAAGATTTCAAGTGTGTCACCAATGGAGAGGGTCCCGGAAACGGGTATCCCTGTGATCACAGTGCCAAAGCCCTTCGAACTAAAGATCCGTTGCACCGGCATGCGAAAGACCCCGTCTGTCGCCCGCGGCTCGACTTCCATCGCCGCTTTGAACAGAGCCTCTTTGAAAGCATCCATACCGATGCCTTTCAAAGCCGAGATGCGAAAGATGGGCGCATCGTCCAAAAAGGTGCCGGCGATCGACTCACGCACATCCTCTTCCGCGAGTTCGATGAGCTCCTCCTCCACCATGTCCACCTTGGTCAGGCAGATCATCCCGCGGGAAACTCCCATTAATTCCATGATCGAAAGGTGCTCGCGAGTCTGCGGCATGACCCCGTCATCCGCTGCGACCACCAAGACCACCAGATCGATTCCTGAAGCCCCCGCCACCATATTCTTGATGAAGCGCTCGTGCCCCGGCACGTCCACAATGCCCACTAGGCGCCCGTCCGGCAGTTCTAGGGGCGCAAAACCCAAATCGATGGTCACGCCGCGCTCCTTCTCCTCTTTCAGGCGATCGGGGTCGATCCCGGTCAGGGCGCGCACCAAAGTAGATTTGCCGTGGTCGATGTGCCCGGCGGTTCCGATGACAATAGGCTGGATCTCCATGTCGCGCACCTTACCAGGATCCGAATCGGATATCGTTTGCGGCGTGACCTCTCTACCTTTCAATCCGCTCCGTCCGCATTTGCGCGAACTCTACGGACGCAATGTTTACCGCGTGGCCCTCGACGCCGGCTCCACCTGTCCCAATCGCGATGGCGCGAAAGGCTTTGGTGGCTGCGTTTATTGTGACGTGGAAGGCTCGGGGACCGGCGAGCTCAAAAGCGGCACGCAGTTGGCTGTGCAACTCGAGGAAGGCATCGAGCGCATCCGGCGGCGCGAGCCCGATCCTGGAATCATCGCCTACTTCCAGTCCTACTCGAATACCTACGTGGCGCCCAAGCGCCTGCGCGAGGTCCTCGCTGTCTTGGATAAGCACCTGGGCGACCCAATCGTTGCCGTCAGCATTGCGACTCGCCCGGATACGATTTCGCCGGAAGCCCTCGACATTTTAGCCGAGCTCAATGAGCGCGTTCCGGTTTGGCTGGAGCTCGGTCTAGAGGTTGCGGATGATGCCTTGCTCGACAAGATTCAGCGCTATCACACGGTGGATGACTTCCTTGTGGCGGTTGAGCGCGTGCACCGTGTGGGCTTGCAAGTTGTAGGGCATGCAATCCTCGGCATCCCAGGCGACGGTCGCGAGGGCGCGCGGCGCACGGCGGACTGTTTAGCGCAGAGTGGAATCGCTGGCATCAAGGTCCACAACTTGATGATCCTGCGCCGCACGATACTCGAAAAGTGGTGGCGCGCCGGGGAAGTGCCGGTGCTTGAGCCGGCCGCTTATGTTTCGTGGTTAGCGGACTTCATCGAGCGCTTACACCCGGATCAAATTGTGCACCGCATGACCGGTGACGCGGCGCCCGAAGAGTTACTCGCGCCCCTTTGGGATGTGCGCATGAATGGCATTAGGCACAGGCTAATCCAGGAGCTGGAAGCGCGTGGGACACGCCAGGGGTCACTTTTCGCTGGGGCAGGAGTATCGAATCCTGCGAGTTTCTCGGAGAAGCAGCGAACAGACTGAGCAGGCAAGGCACTGGGAGAGGAGGTCGCCGTCTACCCCTTCCCGTCTTGCCGTGAAGCGTCATCAACTAGCTTTCATCCTGCTCGCGCTCCTCGCATTGCCGTCCTGCAAAGTCCAGAACCAATGGTCCTTCCCCGTTTCTCGCTCAGCCTACGGCAGCGCTGAGAGCGGATCCGGGAGTGGATTCGGGTCCTGCAACGGCAGCGAAGCGGAAGCCATCTTCGTGCTCGCCATCATTCTGCTCCCAATCGCCATCGACTTGGTCATTCTCCCGGTCACACTTCTGCACGATCTGACGGAGAGTTGAGAAAGGGCAGCGGGTGAGGCTTGTCAATTGCTCAACAGGAGCGACAATAGCCGCAGGAGTAATAATGATGACGACACCTTCAGAAGACTACGCCCTGTTGATCCCCGCAGCCACTGCAGTGGAAGCGGATCTCGCCAAAGAACTACTTGAGTCTAAGGGGATTCCGGTCCTATTGGACTCAATGGATCGCGACATGGCTGAACTAGGATCGGCGGCCCACATGCAAACCTCGCATCCGGACGTTTATGTTCCCAAAACCGCCTTCGAGACGGCCATGGCCATCCTGAGTGCGACGTGGGAGAACTTTGAAGCGCCGGATGAGGCTGAAGCGTCCGACGAGACCACAGCGTCTGACGAGACTACAGCGCCTGACGAGACCGCAGCGTCTGACGAGACTACAGCGCCTGACGAGACTAAAGAGGCTACCGAAGAGAGCTAGCGACCAGTTCTGAAACTGCTAGCGCTCTTTTTCAATGTCTTCGCGAGGTAGGAGCGTGTGATCATCAAGGATGATGCGCCCATTCTCCCCCGCCATGCTGCTGAGGTTCGTGGGGTCGGCGATTAGGAATGGATCGAGGGTGAAGTCGCTGCTGGACACCTTGGCGTTGTGCCCCTCGATGGCGATCACAATGGCATCCCCTTCGATCAAATCGCGCCAATTCGGTATCGGGAAATAGGCGAAGCAAGTCCTGGCCTCGTGGGACTCCACATCCGTCGCTTGCGCGCCGGCTCCGCCACCGACCTTCGACCGGCAGAATTCTGTGCCATTGATGTAGGCGATGAAGGCATCGTCGTAGCGGATCATTAGCGCGAGGTCTTTGTAACCCTTGAGATCCGCGGCTTGCACCGACTTGCGCAGATAGACCCGTTGGTAGGAGCCGCGCATGCCATCGAGCACGGTTGTGTCATCGTCATCCCCAAAGCCGAAGCCCGCCTGGCCCGTGTTCCAAGAGCTCGCGTCAAAACTGGGATCAGTCCAGTTCCCCGTCGGATCCTCCCCAGCCAAGTAGCTCCAACTCGACTGGGCTTCAATCACAGAACTGAAGCCCTCTGGCATGAAAGCGTCGATAGCCAACGGCGGCCCCTGGGAGACCATGTGTAACTTGTCTGGCGAGAATTCGAGCAAGGTGATGTGGTGCGCGCTAGCCGTCATGCCCGGCGCCTTCAGGTACCAACGCTCCGAGTCGGGATTGCGTTGCGGTACTCCGAGTCCTCCCTCACCGATATAGGTGACACCTGTTGGATCGAATTTCTCAGAGCGAATCGGCATGGTCCGCTTAAGCACGTGGCCATCGGATTCAAGCACGAGATCGAGGTCGTAGTGCTCGAAGAGCGGTACCCAAGTTGATTTGGCAGGGCCGGGGGTCTTGACCGCGGGATACAAGGGTCTGTGAAACTGCGCCACGAGCCAAGTGTGTGTCGGGCGCAAATAGCTGAGTGCCTCTTCGAGCCAAACAGCCTGGTCTCCGGTAGTGCTGGTCTCCGAGTTGAGCGTAATCAGCGCCAACTCCGTGCCAATCTCAGTCACGTAGTAGTTGTTGTTGTCACCACCTGGAGTGTCAAAGATCTCATTGAATAACGGACCGGAGTCGTGATTACCTCGGACCGGAATGATCGGCAGGACTCGCCCATTGTCCAAAACGCCCAACTCATGATGGCTAAGCCATTGGCCCCAATCCCCCCATAGGCGGCCGCTATAGATAAAGTCGCCTCCATGGGCAAAGGCCAAGATCGAGGGATCCTCCAAGGCCAGACTGGCCATCAAGCGATACATCACTTGGCGCGCAATGTGACCGGAACGCGAGTCGCCGCCGTAGAGCAGTTTGAAGGGGCGCGCATCCTCGGGAGCTGTGACGAAGTGCATCTCGGGTGATGCTTCGCCATTACTCAAGATCACGAAGTAGTAGGTCGTCGAGGGCTTGAGGTTATCCAGAGTCGCGTGGTGGTACCAAGCGCCTTCGAGCTTGCCAATCTCTGAAGGATCTAGGCTGTACTTGCCGTTACGCCGAGCGGTAAAGCTCTGCGGATAATCTTCGATGATGCCGTTCATTGCCGATTCAGAGGCGAGCACACGATGATCGTTTCCCTCTGCTTCTGTACTCCAGGAAACCGTCGCTTCATGCGCAGGGTCTTCGTGCCAGATCACTCGCCATTGAGCTGGACGCACACCTTCCAACTCTCTCCATGTGGGCGCCGCCTCCTGTGCTAAGAGAGGAGCGACCGAAGATAAAAGCAAGCAGAGGAATCGCAGTGGATGGAATCTCAAATTATCGGGAGGAGGCTGGAGGTTTGACTCGGGCGAGATCGCGCCAATAGTAGTATAGCGCCAACGGCGCGCCAAAGTTTGCGAGGCGCGTTGCGGACTCCGGCCAGCGCTCAAGGCCCCACGCGGACATACGGCTTACAAGGGTAATCGCCCCCCAGGCGGCCATATAAGCCGCAATCCAACGCCATCGTCTAAAGCAAAGAGCCGCCGCGAGAGCGATGTCGATGCAACCGATGAGTGACAAGATCAAGCGCGCATCGTCTTCTCGCAACCGAACGCCAAACTGACGGCGCACACTCGGAATCAGGAGGTCTATGAACTGCGGATGATGCTGCAGAGCTTCGTAGCCGTGGGCAACGAAAGTGATCGCGATCGCAAAGCGCAGGAATCCGAAGGCCAAGCCACTGCGGCCGAGATGCAGGAGCATCAGGGAGATGGGTGCCACAAAGCGAATCGCATGAGAAGCCGGAGCTAAGTAAGCAAAGGCTTCGCCAGCTTGGATGCGCGTCGTAACAGCGAGCATCAGGAGCCAGGCAAAGATCAAGCCGCAGGCGATCCAAGTCGGCTTCCACATGAGACTCAATGAAGAAAACAGCAGCACGAGGGCTGCCCAGCGTTCGACATTGACAGCGAAGGCTTCGGATGTTCCGAGCCCCATGAACAACCAGCCGTTGACAGAGGATTGATGACTCCACGCCACCCAGCCAGCGCTTAGCGCGCTCAACACGACTGTGAGTCGAAGAATAATGGCGCCTACGCTGCCACGTGTTGAAGGCTCGGTCGTCATGCAATTCTAGGCTGGGTTATTCTTGCGGACAGGGCTTCTAACTGCCCTCCGCTGATTCCATCTCAAGAACCGTCAAGTGCAAGCGCAAATCGAATTCGAGCTGATGATAGTCGGGCTCCATATAAGTGCAAAGCTTGTAGAAGTCACGATCGTGCTCCGTGTGCTTCATATGAGCCAGCTCGTGAACGACGATCATGTGCAAGAACTCCGGTGCAGTATCCTTGAATAAGCTGGCGATCCGCATTTCGCGGCGCTTCTTCAATTTGGATCCCTGGACGACGGTCGAGGTGGTGTGCAATCCCAATGCGTTGTGTGCCTGGTGCAAGCGATTGTCGAAGGCCACAGACTTGAGCGGCGCGGCGCTGCGCATGCGCAGCGCCTTGAGTTCTTGCACGTAGGTGTTCAGCGCTTTGCTTGAATGTACCTCGTGCTTGTCGGGATACTTGTTGAACAAGTAACCGGCGAGCTCGCCACTCTCCACCAAAGCTTCGGCTTTCGCCTGCAGCTCTGGCGGGTAGCCTTGAATGTAACGCAATCTGTCCATGGTGCCCTTTCGCTTACTCCAGGGCTACTCGCAGTAGATCACGGACAAGCCGCCAGTGAGCCCCGTACCAAAGCCGGCGGGCTCTGTGGGGTCGCGGTACCAAACTTGGTAGTACTCCGTGTCGCCAGCTGTTTTGCCCGCTAAATCAACGGGCCATGCCCCACTGCCCAGGATTCCAGTCGTGAACGGTGTGCCACGGGTTATCGGGGCCTGCACGCATAAAGTTGCGCCCTGGAAGGGAGCCGAGCCAGCCGCCGGTCCCCAGAAGACCAAAGCAGTTTTGTTCGGTACTGCGTTCGTGATCGTGATTTCGAAATCAGTCGAGGTCAGTGCCTGCTCGCCATTCCAACCGATGGAGGGCACCTGGCCCAACGAAGAGATCTTACCGGTGCAATAGGTCGTCGGCGGGACGCAAATCACCGGGCCCTCGACACCATTGATGACCAAGGCGTAGTCCGTATCGAGCGCACCCGTCTCCACGTGACCATCTTGATTGATCTCGTCGGCAAGAACCTCAATCGTCCAGGTCCCCGCACTAGCGTTCTGCACGTATCCATCTCCCTCTGGAAAATTGATATAACGCAAGCCCTCAACGGAAAACGGCGTGCGATGAAACACCTCGCCTTCCAGTGAGAGGAGCGCGCTCTCACCCTCCGACTTCAGAACCTGAACGGACTGCGGGGCGAAAGCAGCAAGAAGAAGGAGGGTTGTGTAAAGGACCATTGAGGGACTCGGAGACGATTCGGAAGGGTACGGCTACCGCCATTGTGGATGAAGAAGGGCAGGATTGGGCCTTCCGGGGTACAAAATCGAGTTCGGAGCTTAACGCGCGACACGTAGTCTTATGGTTACCCATGAAGGAAGACCAGATAGAGACCCTCCTCGCAGCCCTATCCCACAGGGGAAGGTGACCACTAATTATGTCCAGATGGGCGTGCGCTCATCGCCGCCCGATTGAATCAGTAATGAAATCAGAGCCAAGCAAAGAGTGGAATAGGTTTGCATGGTCGCGAGGTCCATCTGCAGGAACTATCGGGTCGAGAGACAAATCACGGACCCTCTAATGTAGGGTTCAAGCCGATTGCCAACAGCCCCCTCTACGGTATAGTTGTCCGCCAACACCATGCCGAACAATCGACCCATCAAGACGCTGCCGGAATCGGCCGTGGACACTGCGGAACGCAATGTTCGCGATGTTCTAGCCCAAGCCTTTGAGCATACGGACGAGCACAAAGCCGTTGTCGTCTGGGACGGGCAGTGCGATTTATCTTTGGCCCTTGCCCAGGCCTATCGGCGTGCCTTGCCGCTGGCTCAATTCATAGAATTCGACAGCGTAGAACCCGAGGCGGTTCTGGCTGCCTTTGAACCGCTAGTGCCGGGCGACTTGGTTGTGCTGGTTCAGTCCACGAGTTTTCGATTGCACTCTTTTCGTATTCGAGTCGAGCTGTTTCGGCGCTCACTCAAAGTCCTTGAGCACCCGCATCTGGCACGAATGCAAGGGGATGAAAGCTTGGTCTATATCGACTCATTAGCCTACGACCGCGACTACTATCGCGGGGTTGGCGCGGCCTTGAAAGGACGACTTGATTGCGGCCACGAAGGCGTTGTGGATAGCGGCGGAGAGCAACTGCACTTTCCCGTCGGCTTCTCCCCCGCCAAGCTAAACGTGGGTGACTACCGAGAGATGAAGAACATTGGAGGCCAGTATCCCATCGGCGAAGTCTTCACTGAGTCCGCAGACTTAGAGGCTGTCCACGGACGCGTACGAATCTCCATTTTTGGCGACACCTCCTATAGAGTCAACAAACCGGCCAAACCGATCACTCTAATCGTTGAGATGGGACGGGTCGTCGGTACGGAAAACTCAACGCTGGAGTTTGACCAGGTGCTGGATAGCATTCGAGCTACGGAAGGTCAGGTTTGGTTGCGCGAACTGGGTTTTGGTATGAATCGTGCCTTCACACAGGAACGTTTGGTTAGCGATGTAGGCACCTTCGAGCGCATGTGCGGCGTTCATCTTTCCCTCGGATCGAAACACGTGATGTACAACAAGCCGAACATCAAGAAGAAGGTCGCAAGGCAGCACGTTGACGTATTTGTACTCACCCATGATGTGCGGATTGATGACGAGCCGCTCTTTCGCAACGGCGAATGGATCGTGAATCGGGTTCAGAGCTAGTCACTCGCGTAACCTGCTTCCCAGTGCTTTGCGCGGCAGCTCGTAGCGATCCAGAGACACGACTCCGGCGGTCATCGGAACCACAAGCCCAGGCTGGAAACTGGTGACGCGCACTTCATTCGCCATCTGGGCAGCGCCTTCACGGAGAATCGCAATTTCACCGTTGAAGATGGGCGGCTCGATGTAGTTCTCGACCGGATGCAGATTAGAGGCCCAGGTGCGCGAAGCTTGTCCCTGCGGGAAGACAGATCCCAAACTCTTCCCGCAGAGTCTCCAAGACCTCCTCGTCACTTCGCAGTAGGCGGATCACAACCTCAGCGCCCTTGCCGCGCTTCTTGAGTTCTCGATCTAGAAGGGTTATGCGGCCTGTCCCAGTCGAACGCGAAACTTTGATTTGACTGCGAAACTGCGAATCGGGATGTGCGCTGGTGAACCAGTTCCCAAGCTCTCGGTCAACCGGTTGCATTTCTTCGAGAGTGAACTCGCAGATGTCTTCCCAAGCGTCACCGAGCAGAACTTGGTGATACAGAACTGCGTCCGGTGCCCGCCGATCGAGTCCCGACCAATCTCCCACCGAAACGATTCGCCTCATCTCATGCGGAGTTATTTGCGGATCATTGAGCACCAAGCGCAGGGCGCATGTAGGCGAGAAACTGCCAACTCCGACATCAGCCAACCAGGCTTCTCCATCCAACTCCACCCGCAAGAATAGGTGCGTTCGGGGAGCCGTGAAACTACGCGGTTTCTGAATGCAAACGCGCGCGCTGATTGGCTGAACTGCATAGCCGAGCGCAATCAACACAAACTGCAGCAGACTGTTCTGCTCGAAGCAGTAGCCGCCGCGTCCTCGGTGAACGAGCTTGCGCTCAATGTCCGCGGGCTGGACAGAGATCGGATGCCCCAAGACCACATCCAGGTTCTCAAATGGAATCGTCCTGATGTGCGCTTCGACAATACGGTTGAGGGTTGCGAGATTTGGGTCCCGCGAACCTGTATCGCCAATGCGCTCAAAGTAAGCATCTAGATCCGGATTAAAGCTCTCCTTCACAAGCTACTCGCCCGGCGGCAATTCGTAGGTCCCGATGTGGTCAGCGACCAAACGGCCTTGTCGCGCGAGTTCGCGCCAAACGGGGGTTGGATAACGCGGAGGAGGTTGAATCCCGACGATCTCAGAATCGTTACCGCCCGACAAGGGCCCACCACCGAGCTTGGAATCGTGAGCTAAGCGTGTCACCTTGAGACTCTTGCGAAAGGCCTTCATAGCACGCTTAAGGACGCCGCGATCGGAAAGGGGCAAAATTCGCTTGCCGGCCGCCCACTGTTCCGCAATCTGTCTCAGCTGCTCCAAGTCCTGTTCGTCGATTGCCTGCGCAAGCTCGGCGTCCTCATCTTCAAAGAGCGCGCAAGCACTCTTCATTTCTGTCCAAGGCTCAGCGTTACCAGGTTCTTCGTCAAGCCGAGTAATAGCCGCCACGACCACCGTACTCAGGAGCTCCTTCTTGGGATCAATCATGCTCAAAATGATACCCAAATCTCCCCCCGTACGGTTGGGTCAACGTGACGTGATCACGACCTGCGGGGTAGTCTGATGTCCATGGGCCCTCTCCCCAATGCACAGCGCAACTGGGAGCGTAGCGCAGGACTACAGGCATGCGAGCATCATGAAGTTACGGAGCGCATGGGCCCTCTTGCGAACCGCTGGAATTGCTCTCTGGCGGTCTCGCCAACCTGAATATTCGGGTTGGAGCCGCCCGCGCGCTTCGTATCCTCCGGCAAGATGTCAGCGCATTGCAAAAGGAAGCGCAGCGGCTCGTGCGCTCTTGGCGAAACTTCCGTACGCCGTATGCCCACCAGGTGGGAACTGACTCCTTACTGATCGATTTTGTGGAGCACAAGCAACGACTCAATGACGCACTGAGCGGAGTTATCGCCTTTAGCCACCTCGAACCATCGACCATCTGCACAAGTACTGCCACTATCGGCTTGCTGCAATCACAACCCGGTCATCTCCGTCATCGGGCGCGCTTGACATCGACTGAAGACGTCAACCCTGAGCTGTACCCTTGGTTGAAGTTGCCTGGCTCGGCTTCGTTAGTGGGAGATCGCCTCGACTCTGAAGCGCAGGTTCTCCTGCTCCTCCCCACATGGCCAGTCCGCGCGGACTGAACCGAACGCCAAATAGAGTGCAAGATCAAGCCAATTGAAACGCACAGCTTGTCACTAGGAGGCTAGTAAAAAGCCACAGGAGTAAGCTTTCCGCTGTACCCGCTCAGAGCACTCAGTCACTGCGCGTTAGCGCTGATACATGATCCGATCGCAGCTCGAACACTGAATGACTGCGTTGCCGCGGGCGAGTCGAACCACCAAGTTCGGCGGGACTCGCATAAAGCAGGACTGGCAGACGCCGCCATCGAGGGTCGCCAGGGCTTCGCCGTTGCGGGCGATGAGTAGGCGCTCGTAGAGGTCCAAGGTATTGCGGTCGAGGTCCTTGTCCATCTTCAGCTCACGTCGCGCGGTCAGGTCCCCTTGGCGGGTCTGGGCAGTGGCGAGCTCGGAATCGACGTTCTTGCAGAACTCCGCGAAGACTTCGAGTTCAGCTTTTAGGCGCTTATCAATCTCTTCGATTTCAAAGTTCGTGCGCTCGATGCTCTCCATGTAGCCGAGCTCTTCGCGTTCGGCTTCATCGATCTGGCGCTTGAGGCCGCGAACTTCGTAGCGGCATGCTTCGACAACGGTCATGTCCCTGTTGGACATTGACTCCTTTTCGAGCTTAGTGATGCGCTGCCTCTGAACGGTCACCGTGTCGTCGAGCTCCTTGATGCGCACCTTATGAACCAGGATGGCTTGGCGCTTCTCCTCTAGGACTTCTTGGGCCCGATCCAGTTTTTCCTGGCGACGATCCCTCTCTTCGGGGAGACGCTTGATTTCGGAATTGACACGGAACAGGTCCTTGTCGATTTCTTGGAGGGCACGAAGAGCTTGTACGGAATTGGCCATAATGTTGTCGGTCGCTGAGAATCGAGGGCGAACAGTCTACGCCCTGGATTAGGCGGAACAAGGGGCGAACTGGTGCACAATTATTGAGACCGCCAGATACGAAAGCGCCCCGCTCGCCGATTGGCGAGCGGGGCGCTTGTGGTTGTTAGCCCCGGGCAGGCTCTAAAGCACGCCCTCAGACTCGTCAGGCAGGACCGCGCCGTCCAAGAAGCTCGCCAATTGGCGGGCACGGACGGGGTGGCGCAGCTTGCGGACAGCCTTGGCTTCGATCTGACGCACGCGTTCGCGGGTCACTCGGAAAATTCGGCCGACCTCCTCGAGGGTGTAGGTATAGCCGTCGCCGATGCCGTAACGCAGCTTGACGATCTCTCGCTCACGGAAAGTGAGGGTTGAGAGAACCTCGTCGATGCGCTCCTTGAGCATTTCGTGGCCAGCCGCCTGCAAGGGGCTCTCCGCTGAATCATCCTCGATGAAGTCACCGAAGTAGCTGTCGTCGGAATCGCCAATCGGGCGGTCGAGACTGATCGGGTGCTTGCTGATCTTCATCACGCGCTTGGCCTCTTCGACCGTGATCTCTGTCGCCTCGGCGACTTCCTCCACGCTCGGCTCGCGACCCTTCTGCTGCAATAAGCGCTTGCTCACGTTACGCAGCTTGCTCATGGTTTCAATCATGTGCACCGGGATACGAATCGTACGAGCCTGATCCGCGATCGAACGCGTGATGGCCTGACGAATCCACCAAGTGGCATAGGTCGAGAACTTGTAACCGCGACGGTACTCATACTTCTCCACCGCCTTCATCAGACCGGTGTTGCCTTCCTGAATCAAGTCGAGGAACGACAAGCCACGGTTGCGGTACTTCTTAGCGATCGAAACCACCAGACGGAGGTTGCCGCTAGACAGCTTGCGCTTGGCATCTTCGTACTCTTCGTGATGCAAGCGCACTTGGTCGATACGACGCTTGAGACGTGAGCTGGGCTCCAGGGTCTGAAGCTCCATCTCGCGCAAACGCACCTGCAACTCGGCGAGTTGTTCGGCGCCCTTCTTGTTGCCTTTGAAGGCCGCAAACTTGCGCTCTACCGAGCGCATCTCGCGATAGAAGTCCTCGAGTGATTCGAGGTACGGGCCGACCTTTTTGACTTGCAAGTGACACTCTTCGATCAGGATCACGAGCTTGCGTCGCAGACCTTGAACTACGACTAGCTGGGCCGAACGTGCTTGGCCTTGGAGATCGTCGCCGAGCAGCGGCTTGTACTCCTCACGAATGCGCGCCACCAGGCGGCGGATCGTCACCAAGTTGACCGGCAGGCGCTTGGCCAGGAATGCCTTACCAAGGGTTTCAACGATTTTCGGATCGTCGTCGGGCTTGGGGTTCGGATTGACCTTCAAGGTCCGATCAAAGGCCAGCTCGCCAGCTGCAACCTTCTCAAGGGTCTCGAGGGACTCGTCCATGCAGATGCCCGATGCGATCGACTTCTTACGGAAGCGCTTGCGGGTAATCTCAATGGTCTTGGCCAAGTAGATCTCCTCGGGACGCGTCAAGAGCGGAATCTCGCCCATCTGCGTCAGGTACATGCGCACCGGGTCGTCGATCTTCTCGGGCAGCGCAACGCTGCGCGCCAAGGCCGCTTCAGCAGCTGCAGTTTTCTGCGCAACGGTCTCCGCCGGGGTCTTATTTTGGCCGATCTTCGAGTCGAGGCTTTCCTCGTTCTCGTCCACCACCTCAACACCGGCCTCCTCGAGGGCCACAAAGACCTGGTCGAGTTGATCCGGGGGGATGAACTGGTCCTCCAAGAGACGGCTCATGTCTCCAAAGGTAAGGAAGCCGCGTGACTGCCCCTCATCTACCAGTGTTTTGATTGCTTCGTCGAATTTGCCTGACATACGTTCCTCTACTGGGCCGTTTGTGATTGGGCCGTTTGTGGCTGTGTCGTTTGTGGAAAGTCGGGGGTGCTCACCCCCCCGACCGGGGACAGCGCATCCGAAGATACGCTCGTTTCGACGTCCCGTTCCTCTGACTCATCCGTGGGGATGCGTCCTAGGCGCAGGACCTCGTTAAGCTCTAGCAAAACCCTCTCTTGTTCTGCCTGAGCTGCTGTTTGCGCGACCTCATCGGCCGCTTCAAAGATTTGTTGTTCAAGCGCAAGGAATTCTGCCTTGAGCTGTGCTTCGCGCCGACCATCGTTACGACGGCGCAGACTGTTGAGACTACCCTCCAAAAGTTCCTTGGGGCTTGCAGCACTGCTCGCATATTCGGCAAGGCTGGCAACTTTCTTTCTGGCGGGGTGATCTCCAAGCGCCGTCAACACTGAAGACGTGTTGATTACGGCATCTAGGTCTTCGTACATCTCTAGAACGACCTCAAGTATCCGACTCAGGTCTTCATCCTTGCAGACGTTTGAATGGGGTCTCACTAGCGGGACAAGACTTGCGTCCAAAAGCACAGCTCCGACCATTTCGGCGAAGAGCTTGCGCAGGATCGGGTCCTCGGGAGCCTGGATAACGGGCTCCTGGTTCGGACCAGCATCGTCGCCGTCTTGGGCGTAGGCTGCAGCCTCGGCTTCGCTGTCCTCATCGGAGCTGGAGCTCGCGGAGGCATTCTGGACGGCAGCCTGGCGCTTGGGACGCCGGCGTCCGCCGGTTGACGTTCGCCATTGTTCACGCAGATCGTCGACCGGAATGCTCAGGGTCTCGGCCAGCTCCTGAATGAGCGAGGAGCGGTGGACGGGGCGCTTGACGCGCGTGACCAACTCCAAGATCTCATCAACGGCCTCGCTGAGCTCGGCGCCGCGCTTGCCGGCTAAATCGCTGCAGAGCAGAGCGAACCAATCCAAAGCGGCATCGACGAGCCCCATGAAGGCATCGGCACCATCGGCCAGGAGCAGGTCGCAGGGATCGGCGCCCTTGGGCAAGCGGACGATTTGAATTTCGATGTCGAGCGGCACAAGTCCGTGCAGCGCGCGCTTGGCGGCCTTGCCACCTGCCTCGTCGCCGTCGAAAACCAGACTCACGCGCCTTGCGCCCGCTCGCCGCACGAGTTTTGCGTGGCTATCGGTCGTGGACGTTCCAAGCACAGCTCCGACACGCGTCAAGCCCACTTGGTGTGCGGCCATCACATCGGTGTAGCCCTCCATCAAGATCACATGGCGCTCACGGCGCGCCTCGAGCAGCGCCAAGTCGAAGCCGTAGACCAGTTGGCTTTTCTTGAAAAGCGGGGTCTCCGGCGTGTTGATATATTTAGGTCCGCCGCCATCGTCGCCCAGTCGACGCGCACCAAAGCCCACCGTACGGCCGTCCAGGTCCCGAATCGGAATCATCAGCCTCCCACGGAAGAAATCGTAGCCGTGGCCGGAGTCGTTCTTACGAGCCAAGCCCCCGCGCTCCAGAAGCTCTAGTCCTAAACCCTGGTCGCGCGCAAAGCCGACAAGCTCACGGCCGTTCGCCGGCGACCAGCCCAAGCAAAACCTCTCGATGGTCTCCTCGCTCAAGCCGCGGCCAAGCAAGTATTTGAGGGCCTGACGCCCTTCCGATCCGTACAGCGCTTTGGCGTAGAACTCCGTCGCACGCTTCAGCATGTCGATGGCCGGATCGTCCTTGCGCTTTTCCTCTCGATCGCGGCCGCCCATTTTCGGCATCTCAACGCCAGTTCGCGCCGCGAGGATTTCCATGGCCTCGATGAACTGTAGACCACTGAAGCGCTCCAAAAAGGCAATTTGATCGCCACCTTCAGCGCAGGCGCCATAGCAATGCCACGTCCCACGCCGCGGATCGACCTTGAACGACGGGCTCTTCTCCTGGTGAAAAGGGCAACACGCAGTCCACAGGGATCCCGCTTTTTTAAGCGTGGGGATATACTCGCGCACCACATCCTCGATGGGTGCGCGCAGCTTGATCTCCTCAATAGCTCGGCGGAAATCTTGTGACAAGACGAATGGGTAAGCTCGGGGCTTGTGGAAGATGGCTCTGAGTCCGAAAACGAGGGGCGAATTCGTCAGGGTGGGGATCAGAGGGATGGACTTGTGGAACTTCGTGGCCGCGCCTGCTCGGTCGGAACCTCGCGGTACCGAGCACTACGGTCAAGCTGCGCTAGAACAAGTTTTTCGCATGAAAACACTCGCGCCGGCGCTAAGAACCGATTCCGTGCCGAGGCTCGACATCCGCTGGAGAGGCCCGACTCGACAGGTCGGGTGTAGCGCGGAGCAGCCAATCACGGACTCTTCCAGGTTGTCGGAGGGGGGTCATGAGCTTTGTTGACTCCCCCAATCCTCGACGTCACCTGTTCTGTAGCCTGCATTCTAGAATAGCACATAGAATCCTCAAAGACCACGCGGTATAGCCAAGCCTTTTTAAAAAGTGCGAATAACCGCCCAAATCCGGCTCAATCTGGTAATCCACGCCAGAGTTCTGAGTCGGCCAGGCACCGTAATTGTTTAAGGCTCAGGGTCTCCGCTCGCAGTCCAGAATCGATGCCCAAGCCCTCCAAGAGAGCCTTCGCTTGATCGCGACTGCCCACCAGCTCCCCCAGCACGCGAGCCAAAGCCTGACGACGACGCTGAAAGAGCGCCGAACACAATTTTGACAACCTGGCCAATTCTTCACCCGCCAGCCCATCGGGTTGCCGTAAGAGGTGCGCAACGGCGCTGTCCACCTTTGGTCTGGGCCAAAACATACCTGGGCCCACTCTACGGCCCATTTCTACGGAGTAGACGGCCTGCAGGCGGGCGGAAATCGGCCCCCAATTGCGCGAACCGGCAGCAGCGCAGATTCGTTCGGCGACCTCAAGCTGCACCAGGACACTCATCGACTCGGGCGGATTTGGAAGTTCCGAGAGGACCACCATCAAGGGTGCGCTAATCGCATAGGGCAGATTCGCAACCAAGCTCCATTTACCCTCCGCGGGCAAAAGAGCGAGGACTTCCGGAGCCAGGGTATGCTTGGTCGCGAGAGCGTCCGTATGAATAGTGGTCAGGCCCTCGTGTTCGCCATAGCTTTCTAGCAAGGACTCCAACAGGCGCCCGTCAATTTCCACCGCGAGAACCTTGGCTCCCGCATCCAATAGCGGCGCGGTCAAGAATCCAAGGCCCGGACCGATTTCTAGGACGAAATCCCCAGGGCCAACCTGGGCATCGCGCACCATCGCCTTGGTCAGGTTCTCGTCCAATAGAAAATTCTGCCCCAAGCGCCGCGAGGGCCGAAAGCCCGCAGCAGCGAGCCGAGCCTTCAACGGTCCCCAAGCCTCGCGTTCGGTATCGCCGCTCAAGACTGCGCTCCCCGCAAGAGCTCTGCGAGTCCCTGCGCCGCCCCCGATTCTCCTTCTAACTTTTTAAGGAGCGGCACCGCCTGGCTCCCCCAAGAATTCCCAATGCGCTGCAAGCGCTTGATGGATTCTGGCGTGAGATCCCAGGCCTTCGACTCGACCCGTAACCACTCCTCTGCATCCACGATCAATCGTAAGCCCAAGTCACGACTCCGATGACCCTCGTGCAGGGCCCGGCGATTAAAGGAAGTATTCCCATCGCCATCACCGTCGTTGCCGAGGTCCGCCTGATAGTCCAACCAGTAAATTTGCCGGCGATTCGAGAGGTATCCGCCCCCCATCGCCCAAGCCTCAAAGCGCTCGCGCCCGTCCTCTTGCACGACAATATCGTCGATCAGCACCCACTCAGCCACGTTACCCAAAAGGTCGTAAACTCCAGAAGGTGTGCATCCCTTGTCAAAAGTCCCGACCGGCGCCAAGGTCCCCAGCTTCAACTCCAATGTATTGGCTACGGACTCAGCTGCCTGCCGACCCCAGGGGTAGTACTGAGCACGAGTTCCGGTCGCGACACGAATCCACTCGCGGGCAGTGGGAACTCGCATCCGGTTCTTTTCGGCGAACTCGCGAGCCTCGGTTAGGGTCATGCCAGTGGCTGGCAGAGTCGGCGCTAGATCGGGCCAGTAGGTTTGACACTCCAACGCAGAGCTATTGGAACCCTGGTTTTCCAGCCAGGCCTGCCACTCGTCTTGGGTCACCTCGAAGCGGTCCACAAGTAGCGCGCGGTCGTTGGAGCAAACCACCGGCGCGACAGTCTCCGGCAGGAGCACACAGGGCAGGGGTGCCACGAAAACCAAACGCTCGAGACGCAGAACGCGCCCCTCCTCTTCGCCATTACACGAAGAGAATAGGAGCGCGCATAGAAGGGCGTACCACGGAAGCTGTTGGCGAAGATTGATCACGCCGCTCAGCTTAACTCGTGGGACGGGCTACTTCGGGGGCGAAACGAAAATCTCGACGCGCCGATTGAGGGCACGGTTGGAAGCTGTGTCATTGGCGGCCAAGGGATCGAGGGGGCCAAAGCCTGCGACGACGACTTGGTCTTTGGAGACTCCGCCGCCACCGGTCAGGATCGCTGCGACCTCGATCGCGCGACTCGTGGAGAGTTGCAGATTGCCGTGGGGAAAGCGCTTGAGAGTCGAAGCCTTGGCAACCGGAACGCTGTCCGTATGCCCGCGCACCCAAATGCGACCGTGGCCGCCACGCTTGATGTCTGCGGCGACAGTATTGATCAGCGCCTTACGACCCTCCTCGCCCACATCGGAGGAGCCTGACTTGAAGAGCACCGCATCGGGCACCATGTAGACGTAAGCGCCGTCATTGAGGTCGATGCGCGTGATGCCGCCGGGGTTATTCGAGAGGCCAGCGAGGCGCTTCTCGTAGTCTGCCAAGCGTTCCTCGAAGTCACCTTCTCCCGAACTGGCCTCGAGAGCATTGACCTGACTATTCGTCAGTTCGCTCGTCAGGCGATCGTTGCGGGCTTTCATGCGCGCGTGGTCAAGTTCCAAGGCGAGCAATTCGTCCTGGTAGTGCTTGGCCAGATCGACCGCCTGCTTGTACTGCTGCTGGGTCGCGCAGGAGGAGAACATAAGAGCGCCGAGTACCAGAAGGATCGGGCGTGTGAACGTGTTGCGTTTCATGAATCGATTCCGTCGGAAATGCCGTCGTTCGGGGGAATTGGGCCTGATCCGGATCTCGTCCGGTCAGGTTGCCCGGTGCACATGCGCCCCCCGGTCCTACTCATCCTAGAGACCCAACGCTCCCGATCCAAAGCTCCTTCTGGGTACGACTCGAGGATTGCCATAAGTCCTCGCCAAAGGTCGAACTACGCCACTTCGGCAAGGTTCAAAAAACGGCGAAATTTCCCGCTTCGCGTCCCCCTTGACTCGCCCAAATACGAACACGCCCGGCGCGGGGAGATTTCAGATTTCGCTGATGATCTCCCCCGCGCCGGGCGGATGCTAGTGGCAGAGACCTACTAGAAGCTGTCGCCGAAGAACATCGATGCGATGCCCTTTGCGATGCCGCTCGTCTCGCCGGAAGAGATGGAGAACAGGAGCGGCAAGGAACCGATCATGACCACAGTGGTGATCAGGACCGCAGCCAGAACCCCCATGGATTCCGTTGCTTCTTCTTCCTGGGCGGCGCCAGCGGCACGCGGAGCGCTGCGACGAAGGGGCGTGGCCTCCTCGATATCATCATCTTCGATTTCGATCTCGCCGACGTCTTCGATGTCGTCCTCGATGATCGTGTCGACGTCCGAGATCTCCTCGGTCGCCATGCCGGCCTCGTCAGCCATGTTGTCGTCCTCAAAGACGATTTCCTCGCTGGGCTCGCCGAGGTCAATGACTTCGGATCCGCCAAGATCGCTGCGTAGAGCTTCCACGTCTCCTTTGCGAAGTTTCATGGTCTCGCCTTCGCGAAAAGCGCGGATCTCACCTTCGGAAACGAGGCGCTTGAGCTCCTCTTCTTTTAGGCGTAGCTCCGACAGGGCCTCATCAAAGCTAAAGAATTCGTCGTTGGACACAGGCGTGGCTCCTTGGGGGTCGGCGAGACAGAAACATCGGGGCTCTGCCTTAGGTCGCTGGGGATTTCGAGTGGGATATTCTAGCGTGGTGGGCGTTAGCAGCCCAAGCCCTATTTCCGAGCCCTGAGGCCGGATCGAGGGCTAAGAGAGACCGAACTACTCGTCTTCGAGTAGCCCGTCCTCGATGAACCTCTCTTCGAGGTCCTCGTACGTGTGGTCGGAATCGTCATTGAATCCGTTGAGTCGCAAGTCGAGGCCAATGTTGCGGGCAGCCACGAGCTTAATGCCTTGGGTGCCCTTGGAGCCTCCGTTGGCCTGATAGACAGCTAAGTGCGCGCTGATCGTGTCGATCACGTAGAGCACATTGTTGCCGGTAACATCGATACCAGTGACCGCGATCATGCGGTGATTGGAATCAGAGTTGCCCAAAACAGCGCTGGGCAAGTTGACCTCGAGGTTGAACCCATCACCATCATCTTGAGCGAACTTAGTCGGCTCCAGAGCGTAGCCCCCGGCGGCAAGCAGAGAGCCAGCGATCAGCATCCAGAGACCGCCTTCGCGTCGCTTGGCTCCGAGGCCAGCATTCTGTGTGTGCAATTCCATGATCAGAGTGGGGAGAGTGGGGTCTTCGGACAGGCATCTGAATGCCTGATGCTGAGCCTATCCTAGCGGCAAGCTCTGGTTGCGGGCAACCTGCTGAATTCCGGCTACCAACCGCCCAAGTCGCCGGAAATCTCCTCGACGAGGTCCTTGAGGGTCAAAAGACCTACGGGCTCCTCGGGATTGCCCACAGCTGCCATGCGCAAGCCGGCGACGCGCAGCTGGCGTAGAGCCCTGTCGACAGAGAGATCGGGTTCCAAGAAAAGCAGCTCGCGAATATCCTGGAGCACGGGTATCCCGGACCCCGCTTGTAAGACTCCCAGTTGGTGAACGTAGCCCACGACGCAGGCTCCCTCGCAAACCGGCAGGCGTGTGAAGTTGGACTTCTCAACTTGCTCTCGCTGCCTGGCGTCGCCCGCCTCTGTTTGCAGCTTGAGAACTTCGCCCCAGGGAATCATCGCGCGCGTAATCGGCAAGGTTCGCAGGCGCAGGGCGTTGCGTGCCAATTCCTCCGCGTGCGGTTCTAGAGCACCCGCTGCGCGACCCTCGGCCAAAACCGAGAGAAGCTCCATGCGGCCCGCACGTTCCACGATTTGCTCAGGCTCAAACCCCAGGAGTTTCTCAAGCCCACGCGTTAGCAATCCGAGCACCAATTGAAGCGGCCAGAAAACCCAACGGAAGAAAGTGAGAAGCGGCGCACTGAGACGCATCAAGTCGTGAGGACGGCGGCGATAGAGATCTTTGGGCAAGAGCTCACCAAATAGAAACACCACAGGCGTCATCACAAGAGCAAGAAAGATGTCCCGCTTCCAATCGTCAACTCCGTTGCTCTCAAAGGAGTATTCAACGCTGATCGTCATCAACTCAAGGGTCAAGTTGTTGCCGATTAGGATCGTGATCAAAACCGCAGCGCGCTTCTCGGTTAGCGCGCGCACGAGCTGTGCCCAAGGCGCCCCGCGCCGCGCTTCAATCTCCAAGCGTGAGCGCTTGACAGAGTACAAACCCGTCTCCGAACCGGAGAACATCGCCGACAGGAAGAGACCCGCCCCCAAGATCAACGCTAGAACGAAGAAGGTCAAGCGACTGACTCCGGCTCGCGCTCTACGTACATGTCAACTGTCACGATTCGCCGGCCGCGCACTTCATGAACATCGAAGACCAAGGATCCAACACGGGCTTCGTCACCAGCTTTTGGGATGCGCCCAAGTTGTGCTGTGACAAAACCGCCAACGGTTTCAAACTCGATAGGAACGACTTGGAAACCAAAGAGGTCATTCCAATCGCGAATCGAGAGTCCGCCAGATACACGAAAGCGGTTCTCCCCCAGTGGCACAACCGGCCTCTCGCGCTCTTCTCCTTCGACCCGCAACTCCCCCACGATCTCTTCGAAGACGTCTTCGATGGTCACCACGCCAGCCGTGCCGCCCCACTCGTCGACGACGACAGCTTCGGCGGTACGATCAGCACGGAACTCACGCAAGAGATCCAGAGCGTGGGCGACTTCGGGCACGAATTTGACAGGCATCACCAGCTCACGCACCGAACGATCGGCGCGTGTGTAGAGATCACGTAATCTAACGTAGCCCAAGACGTGGTCCGCGTCCTCCTCGATCACGGGCAGCCAAGTCAGTCGACGCTTGCTCGCTTCCTCCAAGATTGCGGCTGGATCCTCGTCCACATCCAACATTAAAGCGTCAACACGCGGTGTCATGATTTCACGTATGCGAATGCCGCCGAGTTCGACGATCTCCGCAAGCATGTCCGCCTCTGCGCGTTCTAGATGTCCAGCCTGAGCACTGACCGAAAGAACCTTAGCCAAGTCATCGGGAGAGATGGCGCGTTCTTCGCCACCGGACTCGCCGAGCGCTCTTGCAATCACATCAAGGGTCTTGGAGAAGGTCGTGGTGACCGGCTTCAGGGTCCGAACAAGGGCGGTCATCGGTAGAGCGCCCATGCTCGAAATCGCCATCGGGATGCGCAGTGCCAAGGTCTTTGGCAAAATTTCGCCGACGATCAGAATCGTCAGCAAGGGCGCCAGCACGCCAACAAGCGGTTCGTACTTTCCAGCGCCCCAAGAGATGCGCACGGCAATGGAAAAGTAGGCCACGTTGGTGAACAGGTTGCCAAGAAGCACCGTGACCAAGAGCTTGCGCGAGTCCTCGAGCAGGCGCTGCACCCGTTGCGGGGAACGTTCGAGCTGCTCAGCGGTCAGGCTAAATAGCGCTGCTTCGAATCCACTGAAGCTGGCGGAGAGCGCCAGCAACAAGGGGAAGAGCATGAAAAAGTAAACGTCGTCCATCAAGGAGTCAGGGCGCCTAGCGCCCCTGAGCTTGGCAAGATCAATTCAACCCACAAACCACCGCGTGGTTCATTGCGCAGGACGACCTTCCCATCGTGAGCATCGACAACATTGTGGACCAGCGCAAGGCCAAGCCCAGTCCCTCGTCCAACTTCTTTGGTGGTGTAGAAGAGGTCTGCGACGTGCTCTAGATTCTCCGCGAGAATTCCTGTGCCATTATCGATCACGGACAGGACGACTTCGCTCCCCTTCTGCTGCAAGCTGACTTCGATCCTCGACCCCTCCTGCTTATCCTCGAGCGCATCGAGCGCATTCACCAGTAAATTGAGAACTGCCTGCCCCAGTTCCGAGGCCTGACCAAGAACGATACAGGGCTCTCTGGGTAGCTCCTCGACCAGTGTCACACCCTGTTCCCGCGCTCGATGTTGCACCAATTCTAGAGCATCGCGGACAGGCCCACCGAAATCCATAGGCACAAGTTCTGCTGTGCGCGGAGTGAAGCGCAAGAGCTTGCCAACCGTCGCTTGAATGCGTTCCAGACCACCTTGTAGAAGAGCGTGGTAGCGCCTGCGCTTTTCAGGCCCCGTCGATTCCCGGTCGAGGACCTCGACCGCGTTCAACATTCCGCCGAGCGGATTATTAATCTCGTGGGCAATTCCTGCGGCGAGCTCGCCCATCGCCGCCAATCGACGCTGACGCATGGCAGCAGCCTCCGCGTGCGTGGCCTTTTCCGTCGCAGCCTGGACCTCATTTGCCAAGTGTTCTTGAAAGCCATGCACATCCGCGGACATCTTGTTGAAGTTCAGGATTAGATCCGTCAGCTCATCCGAGTGCCGTGGAACTCGAACTTGGAACTCCGATTCTCCATCCGAAACACGCCTCGCTCCCGCGGTCAGTAAACGCACTGGCTGCAAAACGTAGAGCCGTACAACGGAGAAGGTCCCGAAGAACAAGAGTAAGGTCATAAGCGAAAACCACGGCAAGAGTCCAAGCCAAACAGACTCTGTGTTGCTGGCAATGCGAACCCAGCAACCGCCCCAGACATTTCCAGAGTCATCTATGATCGGAAGAGCCTGCCCGTCCATAGCGCTGATGACTTTCTTGGTCCTGATTGCGAGCTCAATGACCTCGCTGATCGCTTCCTTATCGAATAAGACATCTCGCTGTGACGAGCCCACCGGATTGAGTGACACGCCGTCAGGGTTGCGATCCACAATCACGGCATCAGAAACCACATCCCAAGCGGGCCACTTCAGGATATTCCCGACGCGTAGCTCGCTGCGCTCATTGATGGAGTTACTAAGAATATAGAGCAAGCGCTCACCATTCTTCTGCTCCGTAGCTGCACGCTCGCTGCCGATCGTGTCGGTCAAGTAATAGAGCCCAGCTCCGAACACCGCCAGGTTGATGGTGCCGACCAAGGTCAGCACGCGTAGTCCAAGAGATATCCTCAAGAGCTTCCCACTCTACATATTGCCCAGTTCCGACATGATGCCGAGAAGCGGCATGAAGAGCG
The DNA here is from genome assembly GCA_047639675.1 of Planctomycetota bacterium. Classification (GTDB taxonomy): domain Bacteria; phylum Planctomycetota; class UBA1135; order UBA1135; genus JABACD01. The sequence continues at coordinate 60,031 of JBLIOI010000007.1, forward strand.
CTACAACTATGAATCCAACCATGGCCGAAATCACGATGAGAAGCAGCGGCTCAAGCAGTTTGAATAGGCCGTCAATCTTGCGGTCGACTTGCTTTTCGTAAGCATCGGCCACCTTGACAAGCATACGGTCCAATTCACCGGTTTCCTCGCCCACGTCGACCATGTTGACCACCAAGTCATCGAACAGACCAGTTGCACCCATGGGACGCGCCAAGCCCTCACCTTCGCGCACGGTACGACGCACGTGCTCGACTGCATCACGCATCACATCATTGCCCGTGGAATCACGCACGATTTCGAGAGCGTCCAGGTGCGGCACACCCGCCTGCATCAGTGTTCCGAAGGTACGCGCAAAGGCTGCGACCAAGGTGTACGAGACCAAATTACCGGCAACCGGTAAACGCAGAGCCATTTTATGCATGAAGTAACGGTAGCCACCGGGTTTCCCCATCATCGCCACGTGTCCAAAGAATGCCAAGATCGGCACGCCAAAGACCAGGTACCAATAGTTGACCGCAACATTCGAGATGTCGAGCAGAATCTGCGTCATGCGCGGCAACTCAACATTGAACGAGGCGAAGATCTCCTCAAAGCGCGGGATGACAAAGACGATCACCGCCGACATGATGCCCACGGCAACGACGAAGATCACTGAGGGATAAATCATCGCTCCCTTGACCGTCGCACGAAACTCTGCCGCCTTTTCACGAAAGGTCGCCAAGCGGTTCAAAATCGTGTCGAGCACACCACCGGCCTCGCCAGCGCGCACCATCGAGGTGTACAGCTCGTCAAAGACTTTTTCGTGTTTGCCCATCGCCTCGGACAAGCGCGTTCCGCCGGAGACATCCTCAACCAGGTCGCCCAAGATGTATTTGAACGGTCCGGGACGCGTCTGTCCCTCCAAAATCGAAAGCGACTTGACCACAGGAATACCCGCTTCGCTCAGAGTTGCGAGCTGCACGGTAAAATCTGTGATGAGCTGCCCCGCTACGCGTCCACGGCGTTTGCCTTGCTTCGCAGTGGCACCGCCAGCCGATTTTTGAGCTTGTGCCGGTGCGGAGGTGCGTCGAATCTTCTTTGCCATTGGGGGTCGCTTATAGAGTGGTTTCGCGCAGGACTTCTTCGATTGTCGTCAGCCCGCTCAGCACCGCTTGGATACCGCTAGACCTTAGAGTGTTCATGCCGGCGCGCAGGGCAATGTCCCGCAATTCTGTCGAAGAGTTGCCGTCGAGAATTGCCTGCCTGACTAGGTCATCGACAATCAGAATCTCAAAGATGGCCGTGCGGCCCTTATGACCTGTGTGAAAGCAGTTTTCGCAGCCCCGGCCGAAGTAGAATGTCGCGCCACGCAGCTTCTCGGCCTCGTCTCCAAATTCGTGCAGTATCTCGTCATCGGGCTCATAGGACTCGCGGCAATCCGGGCAGATGGTGCGTACCAAGCGTTGGGCGACGACAGCTTCTAGGGTCGCAGAGATGAGGAACGGCGCGATACCAATATCGACCAAGCGCGTCACCGTCGAGGGCGCGTCATTGGTGTGTACAGTCGAGAAGACTGTGTGGCCCGTCAAACTCGCCTCAACTGCGACCGATGCCGTTTCCTCGTCGCGAATCTCTCCCACCAGAATTTTGTCCGGGTCCTGTCGCAGGACGGCGCGCAGGATCGATGAGTAAGTCACTCCAATGTCAGGATTGACCGGAACCTGCACGATACCTTCAATGTCATATTCGACGGGGTCCTCGGAAGTGATGATTTTCACATCCGGCTTATTGGCCTCTTGTAGCATCGCGTAAAGCGTTGTCGTCTTGCCCGAACCCGTTGGTCCCGTGACCAATACGATGCCGTGGGGCAACTCAGTCAACTGGCGCAAGACCGTCTCCTCTTCCGACTGCAATCCGAGAGCAGCAAGATCGAGATTGACCGAGCTTCGGTCCAGGATACGCATCACACAGCCTTCGCCAGAGATACCGGGAAGCGTAGCAACCCGCAAGTCCACCGAGCGTCCATCAATTACTAACTCGATGCGACCGTCTTGCGGCACACGAGTCTCCGTAATGTCGAGGCTGCTCATGACCTTGATGCGCGAGATCAAGGGCAAAGCCAGGTGCGGTGGCGGCGCTTCCACTTCGTAGAGCGTTCCATCCACTCGATAGCGCACGCGAAACTCGTCAGGAAAGACCTCGAAATGAATATCACTGGCGCGATCCTTGATCGCGCGGTGCAAGAGCGAATTGAGCAATCGTGCAACCGGCTGACTGGCCGCCGCGCTGGCTGGATCAGCACCCATTGCCGCCGTAGCTGCCTCAGCCATCGCGTCAGCAACACTGGTTTCCTCGCCGTAGTTCTCAAGTACCGCAGTCTTGATTGCCTCTCCCTCTGCAATGGCTCCGCGCACCTCCATCCCGGTGCTGAAGCCCAAGTCTTGTAGCACAGCAGTGTTTTGCGGGTCGCCCAAGGCAACAACCAGCACATCACCTTCGATCCGCAGTGGTAGCACCCCGAATGCGTGGGCCAGGGACGAGTCAACAAGGTCGAGAGCCGCCGGTTCAGGCGTGACCATCGCAAGATCCACGGTTTCCATTCCCGCTTGCTCCGCAACAGCCATGATCACATCCGACTGGGTGCAAGCGCCATTCGCCACGAGGCACTGTCCGAGCAGGCCGCCGTTAGTGCGCTGTTCACGTAAAGCCTCTTGAATCTGGCCCTCGCGGACGACGCCGCGGTCCTTCAGGACTTGGCCGAGCAATCGGCGCCCCGAACTTGAAGCGGCTGAACTCACAGGCGCGTCTCCAAGTCTCTACGGTCCTGGGCAAATTCCAGAGCGCTAGCCGGCGTGATCATCTCACGCTTGACCAGATCCAGCAAACTGTCGTCAAGAGTGATCATGCCCATCCGTCTCGAAGTTTGAATCGTCGATTGAATCTTAGCTGTCTCGTTCTTGCGGATCAGGTTCGAGATGGCGGGCGTCATCAACATGATCTCAAAAGCCGCCACACGCCCCCCGCCGATCTTGGGCACCAAGACCTGCGAAACCACGGCAACCAAGGAGACCGAGAGCTGGGCGCGGATCTGCTCCTGTTGAGTCGACGGGAACGCATCAATCATCCTGTTGACTGTTCGGGCGCTACCGGTCGTGTGCAAAGTTCCAAAGACCAAGTGGCCCGTCTCCGCGGCAGTGATTGCGGCAGAAATAGTGTCCAGGTCGCGCATCTCACCGAGCAGAATCACATCCGGATCTTGGCGCAAGGCACGCCGCATAGCTTCAGGGAAGTCCGGCACGTCCTCGCCTATTTCGCGTTGACTAACGAGTCCTAACCCGTGGCTGTGGTAGTACTCGATCGGATCCTCGATCGTGATGATGTGGCGTGAGAGGTTGTTGTTGATCCAATCTACCATGGTCGCCAGGGTGGTCGTCTTACCTGAACCCGTCGGGCCAGTGACGAGCACCAATCCCCGCGGCCGACTCAACAAGTCATGGACAGAGCCGGGCAGTCCAATCTGATCGAAGGTAAGCAGCTTTGAGGGAATCAAGCGCATCACCGCCGAAAAGCGACCTCGTTGGCGGTAAACATTGACACGGAACCGGTTGCCATCATGATGGGCTCGACCGAAGTCTGTCGAGCCGACGTCCTCGACTTCCTTCCAATGGCGCTCGTCGCAAACTTCGCGCACCAGGCGCTCGGCCCGAGCATCATCGAGTATTTCGTCCTCGAGTGAAACCAACACGCCATCGATCCGCCCCACCGCCGGTCGGCCCGGATTGAGGTGCAAGTCGGAAGCTTTGCGCTTCACAATGAGGTCCAGGAGTTCTGTGATGTTCGTCAACGGAAAGTCTTCTGCTTGGAGTCTATAGAGATCGACCCGCTCGGTCCCTGAGAGATCAGTTGCGGGAAAATTGAATTGAAGTGAAGCCCTGGAGTCATTCGAGCTCGAGGGTTGAGTGCGCGGATTTCTCTTCGCGACAAACGCGCAAGATCTCCGTCACGGTCGTTGAGCCACGGATCACCTTGCGTGCACCGTCCTCAATCAGCGGGCGCAGCTGACCAGAACTCAAGGCCGCCCGGCGGATCGCATCAAGAGGCTCCGCCCGGAAGGTCATGTCGCGCAGCGCAGGGTCCATTTCGAGCAGCTCGAACAGCGCAATTCGCCCGTGGTAACCAACGCCTTCACAGACTCTACAACCACGGTTGCGCTTGAACATTTGCCCAGCCATGTTGCGTGGATCGAGCCCGATCGCTCTCAGTTCTTCTTCGTGGGGCTCGTAATCCTCGGCGCACTCCGAGCACAGTCGCCGAACCAATCGCTGGGCGATCACAAATTGCACGGCCGCCGACACCAAGAAGGGTTTGACCCCTAGGTCCTGCAAGCGAGTCAATGCGCTGGGCGCGTCGTTCGTGTGCACCGTCGAGAACACCAGGTGTCCAGTCAAAGCGGCTTGGATAGCGATATTTGCGGTTTCAAGGTCGCGAATCTCACCCACGAGGATGACGTTCGGTGCACAACGCAGCATGGCCTTCAATATCCGCGAGAAGGTCACGCCAATGCGCGCGTTGACTTGCACCTGATTGATCCCAGCCAAGTGGTACTCGACGGGATCCTCGGCAGTGATGATCTTGACATCGGGACGATTCAACTCCGAGAGCGCTGCGTAGAGCGTCGTCGTCTTACCAGAACCCGTCGGGCCCGTAACCAAGCAGATCCCGTTGGGTCGCTTGATGACGCGACGGAACCATTTGTAGTCCTCATCATCAAAGCCCAACTCGCGCAGTCCAATCAAACTCGCGCCGCGGTCGAGCAAACGCATGACCATCGCTTCGCCGTGATTAGACGGCAAGATCGAGGCACGCACGTCGATCTCACGCCCTTCGATTGTGATTCCAATGCGACCGTCCTGGGGCTTGCGCTTCTCCGAGATGTCCATCTGCGCCATGATCTTCAAGCGCGAGATCAAGGGAGCGTGCAAGTGCTCGGGATGTTCGGCCACGTTACGTAGCATGCCATCCACCCGAAAACGTACGCGTACCCGGCCGTGGCCTGGTTCGATGTGAATATCACTCGCTCGTTCCTTCAGCGCATCTTGAAACATGCGCGTGACGAGCCGCACAATCGGCGCGTCGTCTTCATCGCCAGTGGAACCACCCAGGCTGCTGGCAACCGCATCTTCAGCGCTGTCTCCGTAGAACTTTCGAATCGCCCGTCGCAGGGCGCCCGGTGCCGCCAAGGCACATGCAATCTCGGAGCCGGTTGAGAAGGACAACTGATCTGCGATCATGCGCTTGAACGGATCATCGATCGCGATGATCAACTTACCATTGCGTTCGACCACCGGCAGCAAACCCTGGTCGGTTGCGATCTCCGCAGGCACCTTCTCCAAAATTTCGTCCGAGATACGCAGGCCAGCCTTGGCCAGGTCAACGAAGGGCATGCCCTCAACCTTGGCTTGAGCGCGAGCGACGATCATCTCGTCCGCAAAGCCCAGCTTGACAAGCGCCGGCCCCAAGGCCAGATCGCCGTTGCGGGCTAGGGCGTGAGCCTCCTTAATCTGACCCTCTGTGATCTCGCGCGTAGCGAGCAGTTGGTCCTCCAGGGAACGTGTCACAGGCGAATCGAGGTTTGAGGCAGCATGGATTGGGAGAAGGGAGGCAGGAGGATAGCCTCTACCTGCGCAAGGTGCCACGGCTACGCATCTCACACAAAAAGAGCTGGCCGGGAAATTCCCGGCCAGCTCTCATTTCTAGTTAGAGCCCAAAGGCTCTTGACGCCCTACTTCTTGGAAGGACCGCCGCGGCAGACGCCCGTGATGACCAGGCTGATCTCGGGCTTGTCCTCGTGGGCCAGCTCGATTACGAGCGTGCCTCGGAAGGAACCAGTGGCATTATCAGGCATGCCTTCGAGACGCAATTCGATCTCCACAGCATTCTTGCCCTCCACCGGACGGATCGTCGGGGTAAAACGGTCGGCGTATTCCCACTCGCGGTAGGTCGTCTCTCCGCCGGGGTTGGCAGCCGGATCCTGCAGACCGACGATTTTCACCACCGGTACGCTGTCGGCGAATGAGAAGTCAGGGTCATGGCTTTCGATGGTCACCGTACGCGTAGCCACTTGGCCGGGACGCACGAGGCCCATTGAAAGGTAAGGCGGGTTGAAGGAGAAAGGACCAACGACTTGAGCGCTCAAGGTGATCGTCGCCTGGTACTTCGATGCGGCGCCGTCGACGGTCACATCAGAGCCGGGAATCTCTTCATCACCCGTCAGGCTGATAGCACGGGCCAAGTTACCTTCGATCAGGTCCGGGCCGAGGGAAACGGAAAGTTCCCAGCGCGCAGCGCGGCCTTCGCTATCGGGATTGATCGGAACCAGGTCAGCGACCGTTCCTTGGGGAAGACTCTGCTCGACCATACTCAGGCCAACCGGAGTTCCTTTGGAAGTCGAGATGACTGCCTTCTTCTCAACGACGTCGCCAACCGAAATCTGACCGAAGTTCAGGAAGCGCGGTGCGATGTTGAAGAAGGGGTCGATGTCAGCTTCAAGACCGAGCTGGATGGTTCCGCGCGGGTCGTTGGAGAAGACGTTGACGCGTGTGGTCTGGTGACCGGACTTGTTCTTTGTGTGCAGCTTCGCGGGGAAGTGAACTCGGCGTCCCGGCGGAATCGGATCGCCGAAGGTGTAGTCAACCACTACGCCCGTCTCGTCTTCCCACTGAACAGCAGCGACCGTGCAACCACAAGTGGGCTTGACCTGCTTGATGATCAAGTCCTCGGTACCGTCGTTGCTCAACTCGAATGTGTGCTCGGCAACCGTGCCTTGCATAACGCGGCCGAATTTGTGGTTCTCTTCGCCAATGCGGTAGACCAGGCGCGGGCCTTGTCCATCACCAAGCGGCGGGTTATTGATCGCGCCGGTCGGGGCTTCATCGTGCTCGCCGGGGGCGTGGTCGTGACCAGCGTGGTCATCGACAGCCTTGACGACGTCAAGCTTCTCGCCAGCGGGGGCTTGCTTGATGTCATTACTGGCCTTCTCAAGCTCCTCGTTCATCTCGTGGACGTTGGTCAACGCCCCTTCATCACCGCCATGGGCGTGATCATCGCCATCAGCATGGTCGTGACCTGCGTGGTCATGAGCTGCATCATCGTCATGCCCTGCATCGGATGTGTTGGCGGACTCGGTAGAAGTCCCTGTGCCGGCTGAATCGCCAGAGCAACCTGCGGCGAAAAGCGCGATAGGCGCGGCGAGGAACAGGGTACTTAGAAGCTTGGTGTTGGACATCGGATTCTGCTGAGCGGTCTTGAGGACTCGTAATGAGTGAAAGATGTTGATACTCCCCCTGGGAGGGACTTGGGTGCCGCGGAGGACGAGTATCGTTCTCGTACACTGGCCTTACGTTGACGGATTTCTCTCGACTAGAAGAGATTCCATCTTTTTGTGCTCCTCACAGTAAATCCGCTATGCACGGCGCGGTCTTGTGAGAAGTGGAAGGAAGATTTTGGAGAGTGTAAGCGGAAGTTACCTGAGCCGTCGAGTCCAGGCTCCACAAGGATGTAATCCTTGCGCGTTAATTCACGTGAGGGGGGTTCCTTCGAGTCGGTTACTATCGCCTCCGATATGAAGCCAAGCTCCCATCTCATTCCCATTATCGTGCTCGTGAGCCACATCTCCATGAGTTGTGTCTCCGCTCCGACGGCCCAGGAAATCCTAGATACTGGCTTCAGGACCCCTGAAATGACCTTTCGGACGCTCCAGGTCGGTGTTGCCTCGGAATTACCTCGACTCGAATACAGCTGCTTGTCGAGTCGTTTACGCGCCGAGGGCTTGGACGGCCGGACTTCACTCTCACAGTTCGCCTACCGCGAGCTACGCGACCAGGTGCTTTCGAAGCGCATGGAGTTTTGGCTAGGCATCCCCGACGCAGAAATTATCGAAACCGTGCCTCTCGACGAAGGACGGGTCTTGTTGCGAGCGGAATCCCACGGACATGAAATTGAGCTCGAGATGGTGCGCGAAGACTTTTGGCAGATCTGGGCGAGCGATGAGAAGCTAGCCGATGAGCCGCTGCCCTTGGGATCCTTTCCGAGCTGGGTTGAAATCTACCAAGTCGAGAAGGAGCCACCGATGGTCGCTGGAGGCGCCAGATTGCCCGCCGACCTGGCGGGTCAAGACCTCGAAGCGCTCAATCGACAACTCACCGAATTCCGCATCGCGCGCGAGTGGAAAATCGACCGCATTATCGGCCTCGAAGCGGTGCTCGAGAACTAGATATGGGCGCAAGCCTTGCGCAGCTCCTCGCCAGTCGCAGTCTCGTCTTGGATGGAGGTATGGGGTCGACGCTCATCGCGCGCGGCCTTGGCAACCCGACTAGCTCCATGCTTTGGAATGTGGAGCGAAGCGAAGCCATCGCTTCCGTTCACGAGGGCTTCCTGCGAGCTGGAAGCCATGTGATCCAAACCAATAGCTTTGGCGGAAACGCTGTTGCCTTGGCACGCAGCGGATTGGGAGAACGCTGCCGCGAGCTCAACTTGGCTGCGGCGCACATTGCGCGCGACGTCACGCAAGAGGTAGGTAGTGGTTTAGTCGCCGGCAACATCGGTCCGACAGGTTTGTTTCATGGGAAGCAAGAGGATCCGGACCTGTGCGTGCTCGACGGCGTGTTTGCTCTGCAAGTCCAGGCGCTCTTGGACGGCGGGGTTGACTACTTCGCGCTAGAGACTTTCTCCGATACGCGCGAGGTTCAGGCGGTACTCGCCGCCGTGAGGGCTCTTAGCGAATTGCCAATCACGGTTTGCTTGACCTTCGACCGCGCAGCAGACGGCTTCGAGACACTCAGCGGTGAGAGACTTGAAGACGCGCTTTCGATTCTAGCCAAAGAGAACCTCGCAGCGCTCGGCGTCAACTGTTCCGTTGGTAGCGCAATGATGATCGAAGCCGCGCCAGTGATTCTCGAGGCAAGCGACCTGCCGAGTATTTTCAAGCCCAATGCAGGCCTACCCGAAATTGAGAACAAGCTCCCCTCTTACGGGCAAAGCGCGGCAGAGTTCGCAACGGACATGGTGGAACTCAAGAGCTTAGGTGCGGCTGCGATCGGCGGTTGTTGTGGCTGCGATGCTCGCTTCATCGCTGCCTTGACGACCTAGAACCATTCCATCCGAATAGCGGGGCTTGCAGCCAGCCGCCCGGATACGCCCCCATCGATAACGATCCATTGGGCGAAGAACTCTGTTCCGAGGAGCCCCACATTCTCCGGCATAGGCAAGACGAGCGAACCCCATCCCTCTCCCGGGCCCACGCCATGGAGCGCTGGGACCACGCGCATTCGACGGCCAAGCGTTGAGGGATAAAGCAGCGCGCCCTGCTGCAAAACTCCACCGGGTACAGCGCTAGAATTTATCAGTAAGATAGCTGCCGCTCCGCCCAGCCCGCGATCAATGGCAACGGTCATCGTTCCGCCACCGACCTTCAAGGCTTCGATGGCGATGATCTGGGGTTCGACTCCAGCACTTCCCGGTGTACCTTCACCGAACACTTCGGGAACATGAAGCGAATCCGCGAACTGCGACGGTCGGTCGAAGGGCGGCAGAGCCTTCGCAACTCTCGGGTCCGTCATGGGCCGACCTAAGAAAGCGACAAGTGAACGCCGTAAATCGACGCTCAAGTTTAGGTCGGTGATCGCGAAGTGCTTGTTGGGCGCATCGAAATCGCCGCCTCGATTGTAGAACTCGATGACGTCTTCGAGACTGTCGAGCCCACCGTTGTGCATGTAGGGCGCGCGCAACTCAACATTGCGCATGGATGGCGTTCGGAACTTGCCTGCGTCTGCGGGATTTCCAGTCACATCAAAACGCCCCATGTCATCCACATGCGGACGAACCCCAATGTAGTGAAAGCGTTCGTCAGTGAAGCGCTCCGGTCCGATGCCGGAGTTGTGGCAATTGCCACAACCTCCAGTGTCCGGGTCGAGGAAGGCCAGGAGCCCCTGTTGCTCTTGCCCAGTCAGAATTAGGTCCACCGGTGCTCCCGCCAGAACTAGATCCCAAGGGGTCTGATTGGGAACCAACGTCCGCTCATAACTCGCGATGGCCATCGCGATGCGACCAGCGTCGATCTCCCCGGTGCCAAAAGCCTCAAGGAATAGATCCGGATAAGTTCGGTTCGCAATCCAATTTTCCAGCTCAGTCGGAATGACGTCAGAAAGTGCGAGTACCTCAGCGTTAGAAATTCGAGCGATGACATCGGTCCACGTACGGCCTAGATGCCCCATCTCAACATCGCTAACAGGCGGAGCAAGCACCTGGCTTTCGAGGGCGGCGCCGCTCTTCAGAATCACTTGACCGCTAACCGGATCCACCAAAACTTCACCGGCGCGACCATCCCAAAAAAGCTGACTCGAGTAGCCCGTTCCAATCGCGGACTGCGCCTTGCGCCCAGTCACCTGCGCGTGGAAACCAAAGGTAGGATCCTTCACATAGTGACCATCGTCAACGTGAAGAGGCACGCCTTCCGAACCGCGAACATCATCTGCGGTGCCAAAGATCTTGTCCGGACCGGGATGAATCGAGAAAGGCGAGGACAGGGAGCGCGGATCCGCGCCACCTGTTTCCGGCATGTGACAGGTTCCACAGGACACCGTGCCCGTCGAGGACAATTGCTCATCCCAAAAGAGCGCCTTGCCCAAGTTGGCTTTCGCCACTGTGAGCGGATTGCCCGCGGGCGCTATCGGATCCGAGAGCTGAGCGCTAGCGGATGCAACCAGTACGCAGGTCGCGAGGAGAGTCAGAAAAACTTTCACGGTGATTGGGGGCGCGCTGAAGGCGGTGCAGCGAGCTACCAGTTTAGCGTATCACGAGATTAGAGATCGGGCCTGCAAAGAGCAGTAAGTCAGAGATCGTGGCGCGCGAGCCACTGCTTGAGATCCGGCGCTTTCCAGGCCTGCATACGCGAAAGCAGCGCATCGAGGTCCGTCTCCGCGAGGAGCAGTTCACGGACAAATGGCGTCAAGAAGCCCTGTTTTAGGGATCCATCAAGCATCGCCAAGAGCGCATCGTAGTAACCAGCCACGTTGAGCAGCCCCACTGGCTTTTCGTGATATCCGAGCTGAAGCCAAGTGATGGTTTCAAACAGCTCATCAAAGGTCCCGTGCCCGCCGGGCAGGGTGATAAAAGCATCGGAGAAGTCGTGCATCAGCTGTTTGCGAATGTGCATCGAGTCGACCACGTGCATTTCCGTTAGGCCCTTGTGATCCACTTCTAGATCACGAATCGCAGTTGGAATCACGCCGATAACTTCACCGCCGGCTGCGAGTGCAGCATCCGCTGCTGCCCCCATCAAGCCCACGCTTCCGCCGCCGTAGACTAGGCCAATGCCCTGTTCGGCGAGGGTCCGCCCAAATTGCTCCGCAGCTTGCACATACGCCGGATCAACGCCTGCGCTCGATCCACAAAACAAACAGATACGTCGTAGTTTCATTCTAAGTCTATTCGTCACCGTCTTCACGACGCATGGTCCGCGAGCGTAACTCGATCATGGTTGATTGGTGCATACGCTCGATGAAGGGTTGCAACTCGGAAGCTTCCTTGCTGCGCATGTTGTCCATATTAGCGACACACCAAGGACAGTTCATCTCTCCCAAATGAAAGTCGACGAAGGTCTTGGGGTCTTCAGGCAAACTGCCTTCGAGGTAGCGCGCAAGCCAGTGACGCCCGGGACAAGAAACATGTCCGAGACTCCAAACCTGACGTACATCAAGATCCTCCCGGCCCAAACCCTCTGCTGCTGCATCCGCTAATGCAGGAATCACCTGGCCCGAAGGATCCAAGCGTTCCGCAAGTTCCCGCAGACGCTTCAAGGCGCGAAACTTGATCCCAGCTACAGCGGTCTCGTCGCGCAATTTGAATCGCTTCCATGTGTCACGGTTGCGCCAGCCTCCGAGGAATAGGGCCTCGATGACCATCAAGCGTTTGAACTCGCCTTGCTGCCAAGTTTCTTGCACCCACTCTTCCAGGATCGTCTTGAGCAAGCGGTTGCCCTGACCTGCGATGTCCTTGGAGTGAAACACTGCGCTGGGCGTCACATCGACGCGAGCCAGGTTCTCCATACCGGGCAGGTGGTCGGAGGAGTCTGCCGACTCCCCGACTCCGACGGTCTTGCGTCTGCGCAAGAAGTCGATCGTGCGGTTGCGGCAAATACCGAAGAGGTATTGCTCAAAGGTGAAGATGCGGTCGAAGTTCGGGATACCGCGCACGGATCCCAAAAAGGTCTCCTGCAAGATGTCCTCGCGAGCTTGCATGTCAGCAACTCGCCGAGAGACGTAGGCCATCAAACGGCCGCAGTAGTTCTTCTCGACCTTCAGCCACTCTTCATTATCGAAGTTCTGAAGGCGGTCAATATCGGGGCTCCAATCACTCATCGGGTAGTATTCTTGTTCGCTTTGAGTCCGGACTGGATCAGTTGAAGATGGCTTGAACCAACACAGCGCCGATGATGTACAAGGTCAAGTAGAACACTCCCAAGCGCAAGGCCAAAGTTAAGGGAGAGCTACTACCCCTGACTATTTTGCGGTGTCGGCTTGAGATTCGCCTAAAGAACTTCTCCAGCACCTCAAGAAAGCTCAGGGCAGCAAATTCTACGGCAGGATAAACCTTCGATCCGAGTGCGGCTGCCCTGGACAAGGGTACCGAAATTGCTCCGGCGTCTGTACTCGGCGTGGAATCGTTCGTAGGCGCTGCTTGATCAGCCACAGCTGGCACCTTCTCCAACCGAATCGATTCGCCGCGCCGCGCTGTCTGTCCCAAGCCTTGCAGCAACTCAGCCACATCGTCGTAACGATCTGTTGGATCCAAGCGCAAACAACGCTCGATCACCACGCGCAGGTCTGCGGGAAAGTTTACGGGGAAGACCGGGGGCGAATCATCCTCGCGATAGACAACGCCCGCCGAGCTCTTGATCTCCCACGGCACCTTGTTCGCGATCGACTCAAAGAGCATCACGCCCAGGGAATAAATATCGGCACGGTGATCCGCTCGTCCACGCAACATCTCCGGTGCCATGTAGTGCGGCGTCCCTCGACCGAAGCTCAACGTCATGCGACCGTCGGTCATCAATTTAGACAGGCCGTAGTCCCCTACGCGCGCCGCGTCGCCATTTAGGAAAACGTTGCCGGGCTTCAAATCAAAGTGCACCAAGCGCCGGTCGTGCAAAGCCAAAACCCCCCGACAGGTTTGAATGAAGAAAGACAAAGCCTCTTCGCGTGAGAGATCCTGACGAG
>JBLIOI010000008.1:0-68653 GCA_047639675.1 Planctomycetota bacterium
TTAGAAAAGCCGCGAGTCAAGCTCGTCAGCTAATCAATTCGCTCGCACTCAATATTTTTGAGGGCCACTCTTGTTTTCAAAGATCGGGTGGTTTCGGCCAAAGCCGATACCGGCAGCCAAGGCGATGACCAGGCCTCCCGCGAGCTTATCGCTCTTGCAGGCTTCCTGGCGCGTCCTTGGCCGTGTCTCTTTCGTTTTCATCTCGCTGCGTGACTTGTGTCCCGCGCTTGATGGGGGGGAGTGTATGGCATCGTTGCCCAAGGTCAATGACACGCATCACAAACCTTCCACGGGGACTGCGGCTGAACCCTAAAGGGCTTTCAAATAGAGACTTACGCTTGCAGGTTTGTGCGATCGCCGTTCAGAACTGGATTCTGGACGGCCCAAAACAGCTCTTTTTAGAGTCGTTCAGCCCCCCCAGCCGTTCGTAGTTTGCCCTTTCAGGATCTGAGGTCCTTCAGGAGTTGGATTTCAGGGCACAATAAAGGCCCCTGGAAAGTGCGCAATGCACTCTCTGGGGGCCTTTATTCTTCAATCTGAATTATGGCCGAATCAGTACTTCAGCTCCCTGAGGCATGATTTCGAACAGTTGCTCGACCCTTCGGTTCTCCAAGCGGATACATCCATCGCTGGCCATTTCACCCAGCGTTTCAGGAGTCCACGTTCCGTGGATGCCCAGTCCGTTACTGCCATCCAGGTCAATCCAGCGAGTTCCAAGGGGGTTTTCTGATACTCCGTAAGGCACTGGCGTTCGGCCCTCAGGGAACCAGGTCGGCTCAGGGATCTTATTACCCACGGTATACCTGCCAGGCGTGGTTTCTTGACCCACGCGCCCGATTGCAACCGGCCAGGCGGCGACAACCTCCGCTCCGTGCAGGTAAAACAGCCATCGAGCGGATAGATCGATCACGATGTGTACCTGGTCGAGAGGGATGCGCAGGACCTGATCCTCCCTTAGATAGCGCCCAAGCTTGTTGGATCGTTCTATGAGCCCCGTGCAGATGTTCAGATTAGGGCGCGTCGATATGACCCTCTTGCGGATCGCTACTAGGGTATCCCCTGGTTCAACGACAACTTCGAGAGAGCGCCATTTGCCCTCAGGACTCCAACGATGGCCTGATTGGGCGTCATCGAGCCCCTCAGACCAACGAGTCAAGGCCGCATCATCCGCCTCCCAGGGCGCATCGAGCTCCGCCAGCATGATCTCAGAAAGCAGGGTGGCTGCGCGCTGCCACTCCCCCGCCGTCGCGGCCTCCGTAGCTTCTCGTTCGATGTAGGCCATCGAGGCTCCCAGTACGAGCGGGTTCTTGTGGCGTCGATGCGACGCATCCAACACTCGAACACTGCCGCCATCCATGGCAGCCTTCAGTAACGCGTATTCATCGCGAGTCACGTCAGGCGCTTGATCGAGCCCATCTGCGTAGTTCGCCACTTGCCCGTACTGTCCGTCAGCAAGGAGGAAGTAGGCGATTAGCAGCTTTTTGCGTGCCTTCGAAAGGTCCTCGCCTGGCCCGCTTAGATAGGCCTCAAGCCCATCTGGATTGTGCACCAATAAGCTGCCCTCGAAGAGTGGGTCACCCAACGCGTTTAGATTCAGGCCATCGAATAGATCACTGGCGGGCTGCGGCTCGGAGTCAACAACAGGCCGTGACACCCCTTGCAACTCGTTTTCGGTATCAGGGAAATCTAGCTTGGGCGGCTCGGCCTCCCCTATTTCTGCATCCGATTGGGCCAGGGACTGCAGCAAACCAAATGCGGAAGGAGCCACTGGCTCTTCCGATTCAATGGTGTCCTGGTCCAATGCGGCGTCCACGCCCCCAAAATAGGGCCATGCGAAATAGAGGGCGACGCCCCCAAGTAAGACGAGGATCAACGTCCTCATACAGCTTGCTCCTTTCTCAAGAACGACTCAAAACGTGGGATCGCGGGGTGCGAATCCCTTCTGGGCCGATACTAGCACCGGCCACCATCCGACCGAAGCGGGCGCTTGAGTTTCGCCGCGAATCCTCACGCTGACGGGGAGTTTGGTCACCAGTTGAGGAATTTGGAGCCTCCAGCGATGCCGCTCGCGCATGCCCCGGAACCAACTGGTTCCAGGTGGGCCAGCCTTCGCACGGTCCTGCCATGACGAAAGGGAGTGGCCCTCTGATGATTATTCGGCCCAGGGATTTTAGCGTGTGGCCTGCGCCGCCAGAGACTCCTTACGGAGACTACCACCCCAGACGCGGAAAGGGGACCGGTTAGATTCGTCAGAATCCACCCGGTCCCCTCCCCCACCGCCCTACTGGGCGCGATCAGATTGGCTGTAGCGAAACCCGCAGGATGTTCTCGTCAGAGATTTGGATTTCGCTCCAGGGAGCTCCCGGCAGCGGCTCCGAGTCCACCTTGTACTCGCCGCACAGGGTCTCGCTTGCGATCAAGGTTCCAAAGTCAGTGATGGCGCGCTTCAAGAGCTTCCCATCAGCGCTCACAACCATGGTGATGCGCTGCTCTACGGTAAACCCCGAGTCTTTGCGCAAGCCGTTGACGCGGCCGACAACGTCTCGTGCAAGCCCTTCTGCGATAAGTCCATCGTCGAGCTCGGTGTCGAGGAAGACGACGATACGGCCATCTGTTTCCAGATCGAAGTCGGCCAGGGTTTCGACGGTCACGATCACTTCGTCACCACTAACCTCGAGAACCTCGCCCTCGAGCGTAACCTCAACTGAGTTGCCACCACGTAAGCCTGCCACCTGCTCTGGCGTTAGTTTCGCGATCTCTTTTGCGGCGAGCTTCATACGCTTGCCTAGTCGCTTGCCCAGCGTCTTGAAGTTGGCCTTCGCGCGCAGGGCGCACAACTCGCCATCGTCCGTAGCCAGACTCCCCCACGATTTGATATTGAGTTCGTCGAGGATCTGCTCAGAAGCAAAGCCCGTCGCCAGAAGGTCGAGAGCAGCCTGTTCCGTCGCCCGTAGATGCAAGGCGCGCAAAGGCTGACGTGTCTTCAAGCCGGCTCGCTCGCGCAATGCACGGCCCATCTCAACCACGCGTTCGACGAGTCTCATCGACTGTTCAAGCTTGAGATCGATCTGCGACTGATCTGCTTCAGGCAGAATCTGTAAGTGCACAGAGCTGCCGTCGCCGACTAAACGCTGCCAAAGCATTTCGGCCGCAAAGGGTGCTGCTGGCGCCATAAGCTGCGCAACCGTGCAAAGCGCAGAATGCAGCGAGGCGTAAGCGGCCAGCTTGTCCGGACCTGTTTCGCCTTTCCAGAACCTGCGCCTGTTGCGGCGGATGTACCAATTAGAGAGCTCGCTCAACACAAAGCCATCGATTGCACGACAGGCACCTCCCAAATCGAGGAGGTCCATGGCCCCACGCACTTCCACGATCAAGCTCTGCGCTCGTGAAAGCAACCAACGGTCGATCTCGGGCCGTTGAGCGACCGGCGGAATCTCGCTCGAGTGTGGATCAAAGCCGTCGATGCGCGCGTAGTCCGCGAAGAACTTGTAGCTATTGAAGAGGGTCCCGAGGAAGCGCCTGCGCACATCGAGAACACCCCCCATATCGAATTTCTTCGGCAGCCAGGGCGCGCCGGTCGACAGCATGTACCAACGCACAGCATCGATTCCGTGATCCGAGATGGTCTCCCAAGGATTGACGATATTGCCCAGGCGCTTACTCATCTTCACGCCGGTCTTGTCGAGCACCAAACCGTTGACGGCGCAATTACGATAGACAACACCGCTCTCGAGTTCCGGCTCGACCTCGGCCATGAAAGCCCCAATCGCCAATAGGGAGTAGAACCAGCCACGTGTTTGGTCAAGCCCCTCCGCGATAAAGTCCGCAGGGAACTGACGCTTGGTGGCTTCTACACCATCCCCAAAGGGGAAGTGGTGTTGGGCGTAAGGCATCGATCCTGAGTCAAACCAGCAGTCCACCACCGCTTTGGTGCGATGCATCTCACCGCCGCATTCGCACTTGAAGACCAACTCGTCGATCAGTGGCTTGTGGTTGTCAAAGCCTTCGGGCAAACCGCCCGACAAGCGTTCCATCTCAGCTCGTGAACCGACGGCTTTTTCTTTGCCACAGCTTCCGCAGACCCAGAAGGGTAACGGCGTGCCCCAATACCGGTCGCGCGAGATGTTCCAGTCGATATTGTTTTCAAGCCAGTCGCTAAAGCGCTTCTCGCCCACTTCCGGGGGCACCCAATTACAACGGCTGTTGTACTCAATCATGCGCTCCTTGTAGCTGGTGGTACGGATGTACCAAGCAGGGATCGCGAAGTAGAAGAGCGCCGTATCGCAACGCCAACAGTGCGGATAGCTGTGCTTATCACGTGCCTTCTTGAACATCAAGCCGCGCTGCTTGAGGTCTTCCATCAAGGCATCGTCCGCGTCCTTGAAGAAGGTACCTTGAGTCGTCCCGCCGATGTCGCAGAGAAAGCGCCCCTCGGTTCCCACAGCTCGCAATACAGGCAGGTTGTTTTCCTTGGCGGTAATCCAGTCGTCGGCGCCGTACGCCGGAGCCTGGTGCACGATTCCTGTTCCGTCGATGACAGTCACATAGTCTGCCAGTACGACCGTGCAGCGCTTCGACATATCCGGCTCCCAAGCGCCGGGATCAAGTTCTTCAGGCGTGTCCGCAAAAAGCGGTTCGTAGGCGACACCAGCTAATTCGCTGCCGATGCGCGACCCGAGCAATTCATAGTCCTCTCCTAAGACCGCCCCCAAACGGGCCATGGCCAGCCAAACGACCTCGTACCCACGCGAGCCCTTCTCGTCGCCCTTGGGTACAGGTAAGGATACGCGTACCCGTGCGTACTCGACCTTGGGATTAACGGCGAGCGCCACATTCGAAGGCAAGGTCCAGGGCGTCGTGGTCCAAGCCAAGATGCTCTCCGTTTCCTCGCCTTCCTGTTCGCGCAACTTGAAGCGCACAGTCACGCTCGGATCGAGGATGTCCTGGTAGACGCCAGGCTGTCCGATCTCGTGACTCGAAAGCCCAGTACCACAGCGTCCACAATAGGGCACGACGCGCTGGCCCTGGTAGACGAGGCCGTGTTCGTGAAAGCGCGCGAGGATGTGCCAAACGGACTCAACGAAGCTCTCGTCGTAAGTCACATACGGCTTATCGTAGTCGAGCCAGTAACCGATGCGTTCGCTCAGCTCCTCCCACTCCTTGCGATAGGTCCAAACGCTCTCGCGGCACTTCTGGTTGAATTCCGCGATGCCATAGGCTTCGATCGCAGGCTTGCCGCTGATGCCGAGACTCTTCTCAACCTCGAGCTCTACCGGAAGACCGTGGGTGTCCCAACCCGCCTTGCGATCGACTCGCTTGCCTAGCATCGATTGATAACGGCAAACCGTATCCTTGATCGTGCGCCCCAAGACGTGGTGGATGCCGGGACGCCCGTTGGCTGTGGGCGGCCCCTCCCAAAAGACAAAGCTAGGCGACTCCAGGCGTGCGCGACCTAGTTCTCCAAGAATGTCTCGCTCGCGCCAACCCTCCAGAACGGTCTTTTCAGCCGAATCGGGATCGCGGGAGATGTCTGTGGGCAGGGGCGCAAAGCGCTGGTTCTCAACTTCGGAAGTACTCATTGTCCCGAGGTTCTACCAAGCCTGCGCCGGATTGTCCCGGTCCGCCCTGAAGAGGATCTCCTACTCGGCGTCCATCCCCAGAAAGTAGCTCATAAAGGCCAAGATGTCCGCGGTCTCATCGATGCGCATGCTGGTCGACTTTCCTGCCCCGTGGCCGGCTCGGGTTTCGATGCGAATCAAGACCGGATTCTCGCCCCGATGGGCGGCCTGGAGCCGGGCGGCGAACTTGTAGGAGTGCGCCGGCACAACGCGGTCATCGTGATCGCCGGTTGTCACCAGGGTCGCGGGATAGCTCACGCCGTCCTTTATGTTGTGTAGCGGCGAGTAGGCGTAAAGAGCTCGAAATCCCGCTGGATCCTCCGAAGTGCCGTAGTCCCCCGCCCAAGCACGGCCAATGGTGAATTCGTGATAGCGCAGCATATCCATCACCCCCACCGCCGGAAGGGCCACGGCGAATAGGTCAGGGCGCTGGATCATGCAGGCCCCCACGAGCAAGCCGCCATTGGACCCGCCGGAGATCGCTAAGTGTTCTGGCGAGGTGTAATCGTTCGCGATCAGCCACTCCGCAGCTGCGATGAAGTCGTCGAAGACATTCTGCTTGTTCAGCTTTGTGCCTGCCTGGTGCCACGCATGGCCATACTCGCCACCACCGCGCAGGTTGGCAACGACCAAAACCCCGCCGCGTTCGAGCCAAACCGCATTGCTCGTCCGGAAGCTCGGAGTGAGGGAAACGTTGAAGCCGCCGTAACCGTAGAGATTCGTCGGATTCTTGCCGTCCAGCTTCAATCCGCGACGATGGACGATGAACATGGGTACACGCGTACCGTCGCTGCTGGAAAAGAAGACCTGCTTGGTCTCGAACTGTGCCGGATCCAGATCCAGCTCCGGCCGGAAGATGAGGGTTGTTGCGCCGCTAGCCACATCGAGCTCCCAATTCTCCCCGGGCGTTGCGTAGTCCGTGTAGGAAAACCAAGTGCGATCATCATCAAGATCCCCGTCAAAGCCGCGTACCGAACCAGCCCCAGGCAGTTCTTGGGTGCGTAGAAGAGTTCCATCAGTTTTGTGCACACGCACTTCACTGTGGGCATCTCTCAAATAGACGAGCACGAAGTGACCGCCCACTGCATAGCCATCCTTCAAAGCCACGTCGCGCTCCGGAACAAGTTCACGCCAATGGCTACGCTCAGCGTTCTGCAAGTCGATTGCAATGATGCGACCATTGGGCGCATTCAGGTTCGTTTGAACCCAGACTTCCGATCCCTTATTACCGATGTAGGTGTAGTTAGCGTCGAAGCCGCTGGCTAATTTCACGCGCAGTCCACGGCTCGGTCCAACGAGGCTGACTATCGACAAAGCCACATGACGGCTCTTCGATTCGCGTTCGTGCAACACCACAGATTGGCGACTGGTGCTAATTCTCGCCCATGTGAAATTCCCCGCCGGAGACGCGTCGGCTAGAACAATATCCTCCTCTTCCGAAGTGCCCATGGTGTGCAAGCAAACTTCGTTGGCGGAATTGCGCGCGTGCAACTCACTACCTGCCGCGACCAGAGCGAAGCGCGAGTAGATCACGCCTTGACCGCCTTCCGTCCAATCCAGGCCGCCAAACTTGTTGCGAGTGATGACGTCAGGCAGGTGCTCGCCAGTTTCAACCGACAAGAAGCGCCAATTCACCCAATCCGAACCGCCATCGGAAGTCCCGTAGGCCAAGACGTTGCCGTCCGGACTTGGAACAATGCCAGCGATGGAAACGGTGCCATCGGGCGATAGTGTCGTTGGATCGAGAAGCATGCGCCCGCTACCATCGAGCTTGTCCGAGACGTAGAGCGGAGTCTGATCCTGCAGGCCGTCGTTGCGGAAGAAGAAATAGTGACCACCTGCAACCTTCGGCAGCGAATTGCGCTCGTAGTTCCAGAGCTCTTGGCAGCGCTGATGGATTTCGGCACGGGCGCTCAAGCCTTCCAGCCAATGGTCAGTCACCTCGTTCTGGGCCTTCACCCAGGCACCTGTCTCCTGGCTGTCAGGATCCTCTAACCAACGGTACGGGTCCGCGACCTGCGTCCCGTGATAGTCGGTAATCGTGTCGCCCATGCGCGCCTCCGGGTATCCCGATTCGGAGAGGACTGCGTTCGAAGGCGTCTTCGCTGCTCCCTCGGAACGATTCGGCTCCGTGGGAACCTGCGCATCCGGCGCGACACAAGCTCCGTGGACGAAGGACAAGAGAGCGAGAAAGAGAGCTCCCGAGCGCGAGACAATGCGGACACCGGCCATGGACTTTCCCTATGGGTTGGCTACTTGTGAAGTCTGTTGATTCTGAACAGCGCAAAAGAAGCGCTGAACCCTGGGTCTACCAGGACTGTTCTTTGATCGCCGCAGAAATTCGCTCGGCAAGCGCCAAAGCCTTGCGACCATCCTCGCCAGAAACGTCAGGTTTCGATCCTGTGCGCACGCAATCGAGGAAGTGCGCTAGCTCTGCTTGCAAGGGACGCTGCTCGCCCTCTAGCGTCAACTCAGTGACCGAGAGTACCTTCTCTGTGATCCAGTCCTTCTGAAGCGCGAGCGCTAGGGGGTCCGCGGATCGCAATGCGACACGGCCACTCTCCCACTCTTCGCCCTTGGCCACGTGGAGGCCGTAGTTCTTTTGAAAGTCTAAGCTGACGTAGCCCTTGCTTGAGAACATGCGAAAGCGACGCATGGGCTCGAGGCTCGCCCGGCTAGCGGATAGGTTTGCGCGACAGCCGTTGGCAAAGACCAAACGCACGGAGGCCACGTCTTCGCAATCGGTCAAGATCGCGCCGCCGGCACAATCGATACTCTCAATTTCAGAGTCAACGAAGTGCAGGATCAGATCCAAGTCATGAATCATCAGGTCGTGCACAACGCCCACATCCATGGCCCGGAAAGAGAAGGGCGCCAAGCGGTGAACTTCGATGAAGCGTGGCTCCATGTTCATTTCACGCACAATGCGCACCCCCGGCTGAAAGCGCTCCACATGGCCTACGCTGAGCAGGGCGCCCCCCTTCTTCGCTGCAGCTAGAATTGTGTCCGCGTCCTCAAGGTTGCCAGCCAACGGTTTTTCAACCAAGCACGGCAAACCGCGCTCCAGTAGCGGGGCCGCGACGGCTGCGTGATGAATCGTCGGTACAACTACGCTGACAGCCTCGACTCCATCCGGAATCTCAGACGGATCAGAAAGCGCCAAGCAGCCGTACATCGCTGCGACCTTCTCCGCGTTATCGCCATCGTCATCGATGACAGCCACTAATTCGGCGTTGGGATCCTCATGATAAATCATGGCATGTATCTTGCCCAGATGACCGACCCCGACCACCGCAACCTTTAGCTTGCGATCGCTCACTACCGGATTCCCGCCGCGAGGCGAGCAGCGCCTTCCTTCGCAAATTCTTCGCGCCTACCCTCACGGTAGCGCCCCTTGCGACCTTCTTCGCTGAGTTGCAAGCTCTTGATCAGGACCTGGACAATCTCGGGAATGTCCGTTTCTGCGCGCAGCGCTTCCAAGGCAACCAGTTGAGGATCCTTGGACCTATAGATTTTACGGAAGGCCACGCGCAAGTGTTCGATGTCAGACTCCGAAAAGCCCGCGCGCTGCAAGCCAACACTATTCACATTGCGGACGCGCGAACGGCGCCCCTCAATGATCATGAAAGGCGGAACATCGCGCTCGATTCGCGTCATTCCTCCGACATAGGCGTAGTCACCGACTGTCACGAAGTGGTGCGCGCCCACCGCGCCTGAAATATTAGCGCCCTTTCCGATGTGGACGTGCCCCGCCAACATCACGTTGTTGGCCAGGATCACCTTGTCCTCGATCAAGCAATCGTGGGCAATATGACTACAGGCCATCAGCAAGCAGCCGTCCCCCACCTTCGTCAGGGCACCGCCTTTGAGCGTTCCGCGATTGATGGTCACAAATTCGCGAATCATATTCCCATCGCCAATCTCCACCTGAGTGGGCTCACCGCGATAAGAGATGTCCTGGGGGTCTGCGCCGATGCTAGCCTGCCCAACGATGTGATTGCGTGCACCGATGGACGTTACGCCGTCAATTACGACCTGCGGTCCGATACGTGTGCCATCACCGATACGAACATTGGGGCCGATGTAATTGTACGGCCCGACGTTCACATCAATACCGAGTTCTGCGCCCGGGTCAACTATCGCCGTCTTGTGAATCTCTGTTCCCATAATACTTTCGCGCCTCTGGTTCCCAGACGCTTAGGCGTCGACCATGGTAAACATCAAAGTTGCCTCACAAACGATTCTGCCCGCAACGGTTCCGACTCCTTTGACTCGTGCAATTTTGCCTTTCATCCGTTCCGTCTCGACCTCGATCCGCAACTGATCGCCGGGGGTCACTTGGCCGCGTAACTTAACCTTGTCAATTGACCAGAGGACCGCCAGCTTGCCGGTGTTCTCCAGCTTACGCAAAAGCAGCACTCCTGCGAGTTGAGCCATTGATTCAAGCTGCAAAACCCCGGGCATTAAGGGCTGGTCAGGGAAGTGTCCTGCAAAATAAGGTTCGTTGATCGTGACGTTCTTGATCGCCACCGCCTTGCGGTAGCCATCGATTTCGATCACGCGGTCGATCATCATGAAGGGGTAACGGTGCGGCAACATGCGCAAGATCTCACGCACATCGAGTCCCGACTCACGCGTAATGACACCGCCAGTCTCCTCTTTCTGCATCAGATCGAGCAGCTTGCGTACAAGCTCCGCGTTCAGTTTGTGACCGGAACGCGTTCCGATCACATGAGCCTGCAATTGAGCGCCAAGTAGCTGCAAGTCGCCGACCAGGTCGAGCATCTTGTGACGGACGGGCTCGCCGGGCAAACGCATCTCGGTCTGCGGATCGCCAAGCACCATCGTGTTCTCGCGAGTCGCCCCCTTGCCTAGTCCTGCGGCCTGAAGAGCCTCGACCTCAGAGGCCAAACAGAAGGTGCGCGCCGGTGCGATCTCCGTGCTGAACACTTCAGGTGTGATGTCGAAGCGCAGACACCCGCCACCTTCCAGCTCAGGATCATCGAAGGAGGCTATGTATTGCACGCTAAGGAATTCATTGTCGGTGGGTAGCGCCACCAATGAGGAATCCCCATGCCGCACATAGATCGCTTGCGTGAGCTTGAAGACGCGCGCCTCCAGCCGCTGCTCGGACAGGCCCGCCTGCTCGAACATCTCGACGAAATTCGCCGCACTGCCATCGAGTCCGGGCATTTCTGTTCCGGACATCTCCACTTTTAGATTGTCGATCCCCAGGCCGCCGCAAGCTGCCAGGAAGTGTTCAATGGTTTCGACACAAACCGGTCCGCGCTGCAATCGCGAGCGGCGATCCGAATCGGAATAGAAACTAACGTTGGCTGGAATCGCCTGGGAATCGGGGACGTCAGTGCGCAGGAACTCGATGCCTGTGCCTGGCGGCGCATTGAGTACGCGGACCTTTACTGTCTCTCCGCTATGCAATCCGATCCCTTCGAACTCAACTGCGGTCTTAAGTGTTCTTTGCTGGCGCGTCACTTGGCCCCCTCTTCAATCTGACTCTCGAGTTTCTCGATCCGTTTCAATAACGACTGCAGCTGATCCCTGAGACGTGGGACCCGTTTCATATTCGCCACATCGCGTAAGACTGAATTGACCGGTCGCGCCGGCCAACCCGTAACTTGTGCGCCAGCTGCCACGTGGCTTGTCACGCCTGCTTGGCCGCCAACCTGGGCGCCAGCGCCAATCGTCAGATGTCCGCCGACCCCTGATTGCCCGGCGAGGATCGCGCGTTTACCGATGGAGACAGAGCCCGCCAGCCCTACTAGAGCAACGATCAGCGCCGCGTCATCGATGATGCAGTTGTGCGCGACCTGGACCAAGTTATCGAGCTTGACCTGATTGCCGAGGCGTGTCACTCCAAAGCGCGCACGGTCGATGGCGCAGTTCGCGCCGATCTCAACGTCATCCCCGAGGATCACGGTGCCGCACTGGGGAATCTTCGACCAGCCTTCGGCTGTAGGCTCGTAGCCAAAACCGTCGGAACCAATCACCGTTCCCGAGTGCACGCTACAGCGCTCGCCGAGTTCAACCCGCGAGTACAAGACCACGTTGGCATGGAGCACAGTGTCAGCTCCAATGCGTACTCGGTCCGCCACCTTGACGCCGGCGTGCAACACAACACCGTCTCCCAATTCCGCCCCTTCCCCTACCGAGCACAAGGGCCCGATCGAAACCTTCTCGCCCAAGCGCGCTGATGGATGCACGACACTGCTCGGATGAACGCCGACTTCGACGGGAATCTCGGCGGGCGCAAACAAGGCGACCACCTTGGTAAAGACCCGATTCGGATCGTCGACGCGCAGCAGCGCAAGGTCGGTACGAACGCACTTCACGTCGTGCCCGACGATCACCGCCGCGGCACGGGTCGTTTCCAAGAGCGGCGCGTAACGCGGGTTGGCCAGGAAAGAAATGTTCTGCTCATCCGCACCTTCCAAGTCCGCCGGGCCGACGACAACACGCGAGCCGTCCCCTTCGAGGACAGCTCCGCAGTGTTCGGCGATATCTGAAACGGTCTTGGCCACCTTGACTCTTACGTACGTGCTTAGCTTAACTTCCACGAAGCGCTCCCCAATTGGGCGCTCCTAAGGTGCCCCAGATTAGCGCATCGCCGACCAGGTGTCACCGGGTGGCAATATTGAATGAGAAGACCTGCTCCCGATCGAAGGGATCGGCGTTCAACGGGAATCCGAAGTTGAAGGAAATCGGAATAGGGTAGATCAGCGCAAAACCAAAGCCTACCGAGGTTCGCATCTCCCCAACCGGCAGGGTGCCGGTATCTGGCCCCAGTACGCCCGCATCTATGAAGAGGTGCGTACGGAACATCTCAATTTCCTGATAGCTCCCGGGACGCGTCTGAGTAACGAGCGGGTAGCGATACTCCAGGCTGGCGCGCAGCATGGACTCCCCGCCTAGAACGTGGCCATCGGTGCTATAGGGTCCAACCCCACGGAAGCGGAATCCACGCAGAGTGTTAAAGCCGCCCAAAAATAGACGCTCGCTGTAAGGCACGACATCCGTGTCGCCGAAGGGCAGGGCAATCCCCATTCCCATCGACAGGCGGAAACCCGAAGGTACGGCTTCCTCCTCTGAGCCGACCCGGAAGTACTCATCCCAGCTCACTCGACTGGAGTACATCTCCCAGTCAGTGCCGAGCAGATCCAAGGAGAGATCGTTGCGCCAATTCACAATTCGCCCGGATTTCGGATTGAAGGCCGCATCCGTACTGCGATAACCAGCTCCAAAGGTAAAGGAGTTGAGCTTCGACACGCCAATCTCTTGGGTCAATGCCCCCATCTCCGGATCAAGCAAGACCGCGAGGTCCACATCGCTCACCTTATTTTGACGTACCTTGAGCCCTACGTTGAACGATCCGTCGTAGCCTATTTGACGACCGAAGGAGAGGCGCGCCGTGGTTCGCTTCTCCTCGTCGTACTCGTAGATGCGGTCGTAGATTGAGAACTCAGTGGTCATCGACCAAGCGTCGCGATGCAGCCCAAAGACGTCTGGTTCCGTGAAGCTAATGCGCGAACTTTCGCGCTGCGCACCTGGCGAGATCTCGATACTGAGCGTTTGCCCGCCGCCGTGAAATGCTTCCTTGCGGTAGACCTCGCCGAACGACCCGAAGAACGAACTCGGCGGATCGAATAGATCGAAGTTGTTCATCGTCAACGAGATGATTCCGAACAAACCATCATTCGAGTCGATACCGCCTGCAAGGGCAAACTGAACAACGCGCCCTTCGTCCACAATAAACTCGATGTCAACCAGTCCCTCATCCCCCGTATTTGTGTGGAACACGAAGTAGGGATCGCGGTGCCCGATGGGATCTTGTTCGTCCGAGAAGTAGCCCAAGCGATTCAGGCGCCTGAGCGACGAGGTGATCTTCGACATATCCGCCAGATCGCCGGGGTCCACTGAGATGTGGCGACGCACCGTATCATCGCGGGTGTGCGTCGTACCCGAGACACTCACTTCACGAATGCGTAGCTGCTTACCTTGAGCGACACGATAAATGACTTCAACCTCGGCTGTCTCCAAGTCGAAGATCAGTTCCGGCTCCAACCATTTCCACGCCCATCCCGGACCAAGGGAGCCGTGTTCGATATAGCCATCCTTTCCGTAGTACTCACGTAGAGCAAAACGGTCGGTGGTGACAGAAGTGCGCAGGTAAGGATCGCCTACAGATAGAGTCACATTGTCCATCAGGTCCTGAAGTGGATAGTAAAGTTCCGCCGGCTCGGTGAGCGGAACATACATTTCTCCTCCAGGATTTGGCTTCTGATCAAAACCCTCGATGCTGACCTTCGTCACTGTGAAGCGCCGCCCTTCATCGAGCACGATGTGGACGTCCACCCAGCTGCGATCTTCGCTGAATTCGAGTTCGTCCAGTTCAACGACCGCATCCAAGTAGCCCCGGTCCCGATAGACATTGCGCATCGCAACCAAATCCGCTTGCAACGTCTCTTCTACAAAGTCCGCGCCATTCCAATCGAACAGTGAGGGCCCTTCAAGCTCGAGGGAAGACAGGTGCGTGAGGCCGTTCTTCCAGAGCATGAAGCCTGTGTCCGGCAGACTCTTATTGCCGTGGATAAAAACCTCGCTGACATTGACCAGCGGGCCCTCGACAATTTCAAAAATCACATCGCCAGGCATATCCGGATCGTCGCCAGCTTCAGGCTCTCGAATCACTGCATGAACCTGGGCATGGTGAAATCCTTTCTTGCGGTAGCCCTCAATGACTAGCGACTGGACCCTCGGAACTTGGTGGAAGTACAACTCCCGTCTGTCCTGAAGCTGGGTCCAATCGAGGATCGTTGATAGATCGACTTCGTCGTAGCCGATAAAGCGCGGCTCGAAATCCGAAGGATGCTCAACCACCGTGAGTAGCAAGTGGACACCCTCCGGCTCCACCTTGCCGGAGATATCGGCGCGCGCGTGAAACAAGCTCCACAGGTTGTCGAGACCCTTATCGATCGTCACCCTAGAAAATGAATCGCCGGCTCTGTGACCGAGGGCGGCGCGCAAACGGTCATCCGAATAACGTGTGGCCCCTTCGACTTCGATCGACAGCACCTTGAGGCCCTCGAAGCGATCTTCACGGACCAAGGTTTGCTCTTCGCTGCCTGACTCTTGGGCACTTAAGCCGTGAAGTGAGCTGGCCGTTACCACGAGGAGCAAGAGGACGCACCTCATGAGAGTCCCCCAGAGGTTACGGCTCACGATCGACAAGTAATGATTCCCTTCTCGATCAGACATTAAGGCGCTATGGGTTCGGCCACAGAAGGACTCCGATTCTCGAATCGCAGCATGCTGCCGAAGAACTGTAGTTTGACGGTTCCCGTTGGACCGTTCCGTTGCTTTCCGATGATCACTTCCGCCAGTCCGCGATTCTCATCGGTCGGCTCATAGTACTCAGGTCGGTAGAGCATCATTACGATGTCCGCGTCCTGCTCGATCGATCCGGACTCACGCAAGTCCGACAGCTGTGGCCGCTTGTCCTCGCGGGATTCCACGGCGCGTGAAAGCTGAGACAAAGCGATCACAGGGCATTCAAGTTCACGGGAGAGCTCTTTCAACGAACGCGAAATAGCACTGATCTCCAACTGACGACTCTCCGCCTTGGGATGGGTCATCAACTGCAAGTAATCCACCACGATCATGTGCAAGCCCTTCTCGCGCTGCTTGATGCGCCGCGCGCGGCTGCGCATTGACATCACCGAGATACCCGGCGTGTCGTCAATAAAGAGTCGCAGCTGTGAAAGCTCCCCAGCCGCGTTGGCCAGCTCCGCGTAATCATCCGGGGGAATGTGCCCCGTCTTCAATTTGTGGGCGTCGACCTTGGCACGCGTGCACAACATCCGACTCACTACGGACTGCTTTCCCATCTCCAAGCTGAAGAAGAGAACAACCGGCGGACCATCACTCATCCAATCTGGATTGGCGGCAGCCGCATGGTCCATCAAGTTCAAGGCAAGCGCCGTCTTACCCATCGCGGGCCGAGCCGCCAAGATAATCAGTTCACCCCCACCCCAACCGGAAGTTAGATCGTCAAGATCGTAGAAACCGCTGGTCAATCCGACCAGCCCACTGCGATGGGATGCAGAGTCGATACGCTTCATCGTGTCTTGCAACACAAGGCCGATCGAGTCCGCGTCCGACGAGCCGCGCTCGTCGGATATTTTGAAGATCGAGTGCTCACTCTCGTCGACAAGGTTGCGAACGTTGTCGCCATCGGGGCGCGTTGAGTAGGCCTTCGCAACAATGTCCGTAGCCTCAGAGATCAAGCGCCTTAGTGTCGCCGTCTGATTGACGAGCATCGCGTGGTGCTTAATGTGCGCGGAGGAAGAAACGACTGCAGTCAACTCGAGCAGGTAGCTCCGACCGCCACACTTCTCCAGGGCCTCTTTGGCCAAGAGGCGCTCGCCAACACTGATAAAGTCGATCGGCTCGGCACGCTCCGCGAGGTGCTCAAGAGCTTCGTAAATAATCCCGTTGCGCGGGTTGAAGAAGTCCTCCTCCTTGAGGAGATCGACCACATCCGGCATGCGCCGAGGATCGATCAGAAGCGAACCCAGAACGGCCCTCTCGGCCTCTTCGTTGTGTGGGGGAATTCGCCCTATTTCGCTTTCGTATTGCATGCTCATAATCCCGCCGATCCGGGCTCCAGAGGATAACGAGCACTAACGGCGGAAGAAACGACCCCTGCTCTCAAATCGCGGTTAGACCCAAAACAGAACGAGGGCGCCCCCACCGAAGTAGGGGCGCCCTCGCGTATCAGATGGGCTCAAAGCCCCAATTACATCTCGTTGGCAGCTTCCGCTTCACCTTCGAATTCTTGGATCTCTTTGGCGGTCTCGCTGTCAGCGGCCTCTTCAGGCTTGGCTGCGCGGGGTTGCGGCTTGACCACTTCGGTCATTCCGTTTTCGCCCTCGACCTTGACTGTGATTTCGCCTGAACGCTCGGCGTGCAGGTGAATCGAAACCGAGTGCTCACCAACCGATTTGATCGGCTCGCTGATGCGCACAGCCTTCTCGTCCACCGTTTGGCCAACTTCAGCCAACAACTTGACGATCAACTTGGCGTTCACAGAACCGTAGAGGTGCCCGTGATCATCGCAGCGCTGAACTGTCTTGAGCTCAAGCTTGCCATAAGCCTTCAAGCGGTCTTCAAGCTCAGCAAACAAGGCAGCTTCTTCAGTATCAAGGCGCACACGACGGCGCTCCATGGCCTTCTTGTTGTCCTCGGTAGCTTCGATGCCGATCTTATTGGGGACCAAGTAGTTGCGTGCGTAGCCGGGCGCAACGCGCACGATGTCGCCGCAACGACCTAAGTTTTTAACGTTCTCTCGGAGCAGGATTTCTGTCTCTCGCATGATCTCAATACCTGTTGGAATCAGCCCACAAAGGGCAGAAGGCCAATATGACGGGCGCGTTTGACTTCTTTCTTCAGCTTGCGCTGCGTCTGTGCACAGAAACCTGTGCGGCGACGTCCCTGGATCTGGCCCTGGGGGGTCAGAAACTTGAGAAGGTGGTCTGCGTCCAAATAACTAAGCGCGTGATCAACGTCCGTCTTCTTGCCTAGTTTGACAAGACCACGGCCGCCACGGCGTGCTTTACGTCCCATTGCCATCTCAGTTGTCCTCCGTTGTGCTTACGGTCTCTTCTTTTGCAGGTGCGTTCGATTCTGACGCGTCATCACCACCGCGGGGGCCGCGGTCTCCGCGATCGCCACGGTCTCCGCGATCACCACGGTCACCGCGGTCTCCGCGGTCATACTCCTCAACCGGCTCCTCGACAAAGTCGACGTGATCGTCGTCCGGAGGCGTCGGAACCGAGAAGTCTTCTCCGCCCTCAACTTCAACGAACTCGGCTTCCGATTCCGGAACCGCCTCGACCATGACTTCGAGACTGCGCAGAACGGACTCGTTCAACTCAAAGTCACGACGCATCGCGGGGATGTTGTCTGCGGGAATGTGGTAATAGGTCAAGAGGAAGGTCGCGCGATTCTTGCCACCGATCGGGTAGGCAAGGCGCTTCTCATCCCAGCGACGCGCGGAGATGACAGTTCCTCCGTGCTTTTCAAGTGTGGTAGTTACGACCGCCTTCGCCTGACTCCAGTCCTCACGGACCAGGGCGTTGTCGATCAAAAACATGCCTTCGTAAATTCGTTCCAAGAGTGAACTCCTGTGGTTTGTGGGTCCTGTAAGTCGCGTTGGCGGTCAGCCAGCGCTTTGGTTCCAGCGGCTATGGAACCGCGTCATGCACTTTTCGATATCTCCTGATTCGATCCAGTCGAGTAGAGCCTCGCTCGCATTTGCGATGGAGATTTCCGCTTCGACCTTTTCCGAGTCAGCAAAAGGTTCAAGTACGTGACGCGCCGCGTCGGTTCTCGGTCTCCCGATCCCCACGCGAAGGCGTGGAAAACGATCGGTCCCGAGGGATTGGATGATGGAACGCATGCCGTTCTGCCCTCCGGCCCCTCCATGGGGTCTGAAGCGCAAGCAACCGAGATCCAAGTCGAGGTCGTCATAGACCACAAGGATGTCTTCAGCCGGAACCTTTGCCCAATGAGCAATGGGACCGACAGCGTCGCCAGAAGAGTTCATGAAAGTCTCGGGTTTCAGCAGCAGAGCATCGAAGTCAAAGTGTCTCGCAAACCGAAATTTGCGAGAGCCTCCATAACCCGAAGCGCTCGTGCCGCCCACCGATTCCTCTCCGTCGCGCGGAGAGTTGACCTGGATGGACTTTTCTAAATTGCGTGCAGTCTGAAAGAGCAGCCCTTCATGAAGTGCGAGATGATCGAGCACCTGAAACCCGACGTTGTGTCGGGTTTCTGCGTACTCTGGACCGGGATTGCCTAGTCCAACGACGATGCGTGTCACTTTTGCCTCAGGAAGTGCATTGGGGCCCCCGCCTGCGCGAGGTAAGGGCCGAACATTCTAGTGCGGGACCGCCCGGGCGCAAGTGGGCGCCTGGACAGTCCGCCAGAAATTATTCGTCGGCGTCCTCGGCTTCCTCGGCCTCAACCTCTGCGGCCTCGGTCTCAGCTGAACTGCGCGTGCCAATGATGCTGGCGATGTCCAGATTAGGGTCACAAGCGAGGGTGACGCCGTCGGGGAGCTCGATTTGCGACGCCTTGACGTGATCGCCCTCGGCTAATCCGTCGACCTTGGCGACCAAGCTATCCGGGATCATCGAGGGAATACTCGAAATCGTGATGTGCTCGACCAAGTGATTGACGACGCCGCCAGCGGGGTGACCCATGAAGGTGACCTCGACCTCGGACTCGATTTCGACACCACGAATCACGTGACGGAACTCAACGTGGATAATGTGGTCACCAAAGGTGTCCCATTGGAGCTCGTTGACGATGGCCGTCTCCTGAGTTCCTTCGATGTCTACATCGTACAAGTGCACGTGAGCGCGGCGAGTCGCGAGGAACTCGCGCTCGTCGATGGAGATGTCGATGTGTGCGTCACCTCCTTGAATGTTGGCGGGAATGCGACCGCTAGCACGCAATTGGCGACTGCCATTGCTGCCGACGCGGGCACGCTTCTGGGCCGTGAGAACTGAGCTCTGGGCCATGGGAACTACCTCGGTATGAAAAAAGGAACAGTTAGTCTTCGAAGAGAACGCTGACCGAAGTCGAGCGATGAATGTTGTAGATCGCTTTGGCGAGTAACGGTGCGATCGAGACCGTTTCGATGGTATCCGGCCAATCCTCGCCGCGCGGGATTGTGTCGGTAACCAGGATCTTGTCAACCGGCGCGTCGCGCAGGCGCTGGATTGCGGGGCCGCAGAATACGGCGTGGCTGACCACAATTACGATCGAAGCAGCGCCCTGCTGGCGCAGGATTCCGGCCGCCTCGGTGATTGAGCCGCCAGTCGAGATCATGTCGTCGACAATGACCACGTTGCGGCCATCCACATCGCCAATCACGTGCTCAACAGCGATTTCCGAGCCAGAAATGCGTCGTTTATCGACGATTGCAAGGTCGGCTCCCATCGGCTTGGCGTAGCCACGGGCCATTTTGATGCCGCCCACGTCAGGCGTAACGATCACCGGGTTATCGATGCCGAGCTCCTGGAGCCGCTTCAGCATCACCGGCTTGGCGTACAGGTGGTCCACGGGAATATCAAAGAAACCCTGAATCTGGGCTGCGTGCATATCCACTGTGACCAGGCGATCGCAGCCACTGACAGTCAAGGTGTTCGCCAAAACGCGGGCGCTAATCGGTACGCGCCCCTCGTCCTTGCGGTCTTTTCGAGCGTAGCCGTAGTAAGGCATGACCGCCGTGATGCGACCAGCGCTTGAACGGCGCAAGGTGTCGATCAGGAGCAAGAGTTCGATCCAGTTGTCGTTCACCGGCGGACAAGTCGGCTGCAAGATAAAGCAGTCCGTACCACGCAGGTCGACGTTGACCTTGATGTCGACTTCTCCGTCTGGGAAACGGCCGACATGCGCATTCGCCAAGGGGATATCCAACGACTCTGAAATGTCTTTGGACAGCTGCGTGTGAGCTTGTCCCGAAATCAGAGTGATCTTGTCGTTGTAGGTGGCCACGGGTTCGTTCCTGTTCTTAAGGGGATTGATACTAATGAGAGTCGATCTAGCTTTTCGCTGTCTCGGCTCCCTCACGGCGTTGCGCCACGCTTTGAGATCCTTCGAACTTGCGAGCTGGGATGCCCGCCCAAACTTCGTCTTCCCCCACCGTTGCGGATATGGTGATGACTGAATTTGCTCCAGTCACCGCACGCGCCGCGATTTCGTTGGGGGCAACGATCGTTGTTCCGCTACCGATAAAGGCGCCGTCACCAACCTGCGTGCGATGCTTCTTCAGTCCGTCGTAGTTGGCGAAGATCGTGCCAGCTCCGATGTTCACTCCGGCGCCGATGTCAGCGTCGCCCAAATAGCTGAGATGCTTAGCCTTGGTGTGTGCGCCGATGTGCGAGTTCTTGCTCTCGGTGAAGTTGCCGATCTCGGCGCCTTCATCGAGCACAGTGCCTACGCGCAAGTGCGAGAAGGGACCGACTTCGCAATTCTCGCCGATGCGCACTCCAGCGCGAATCACCGTACAAGGCAGGATTCGCGTGCCTCTGCCGATTTCAACACCCGCGTCAATGTAGGCGCTGGCAGGATCCTCGATGCGCACGCCGCCCTCCATGTGCTTTTCCAGAATCCGAACTTGCAGCGCCCAGCGAGCCTCCGCAAGTTGTCCGATGTTATTGACGCCGATCGCTTCGTCGAGATCATCGAGCACGACACTCTCAACCTTATCGCCCGTCTCCGCAAACATCGCGGGGACGTCAGTTAGGTAGTACTCACCTTGGGCGTTGTTCTTCGACAGTCCCGGCAGGCAAGCGAGCAACTTTTGGCCAGGGAAGGAATAGACACCCAGATTGATTTCACCAATCTCAAGCTCTTCCGGATTCGCGTCCTTGTGCTCGACAATCTTTTTGAAGGAGCCGTAGGCGTCACGTGAGATTCGGCCGAAGCCCGTGGGATTCTCAGGATAAGCAGTCAGCATCGCCATGCCCTTCGAGCCTGCGGCAGCTTGGGCTTCGAGAAGCGCTTGCAAGCTCCACTGACCGAGCACCGGCATGTCGCCATAGAGAACGACAACGATACCTTCTTCGCTGGCAAAGGATGGAGCTGCGACTTGTAGAGCATGCCCGGTTCCGTTTTGCGGATCTTGCGTGACGCAGGAGATGCGGCTCGCCTCAGGTAGCTTCGCCAGTTCTTCCTCCACCTTCTCCGCCCCATGGCCGACGACCACAATGATCCGTTCAGGATCGAGGGTCAGCGCTTGGTCAACAACCCAAGCAATCATCGTCTTTCCGCAAATCTCATGCAGAACCTTGGGCAACGCGCTCTTCATGCGTGTCCCTTGGCCAGCTGCGAGAATGACAACGGTCCCTGCCTTTAACATATGGGTGACGAAAACGAGGCCCCGGAGACGACAAAACGCCCCGCCAAGCCGTCAGATGCGCGGCTAGCTGCGAGGAGCATTCTCCGAAGAAAAAATGGGCCAAGGTTGTACTCGGGGGGGACGCCCGGCGTCAACCGAATGCAGGGCTGAAAGACCCGGGATTTTGGGATCTAGAGCGGGATTGCCTGTGGAGGGTGTGGGACTGGGCGGAAGGAGAGGGGATTCCGGGAGGCTTCTTGGGGAGGGAGTGGTGGTTGAGGGGCGAGGGAGGGAGGTGTTGGGAGAATGGCTTGGTGGGGATCGGGGGTTGGTGGGATAACTAGCTGAGAGTCGCTTGGAGGGTATTCTTCAGGGGTGGACGTCTCCTGGGGGGGCCAGAGGTGAACGGTTGAGCTTGCTCCGCAAACCTACGCTTTTGGGTTCGGGGGCTTTTGACCGGGCGGCGTGAGCAACGGGTTGATTGGTCTTGGTTGGTTGCAGTTGAAAGGCAACTGGGATTTGAAACTCGCGGGGGCTTCGCAGACTACTTTTACGGGAAGGTCTGGAGTTTGCGGGGGTTGAAAGCTCGCGGCGTTTTTTTGAGATGCGGTTGTTGGGCAGAGGTCTCTGATGAAACTTAGGTTCGGGGGGCTTCCGGCCTTCGGAAAGAGTGCCGAGTTCAAGTTGGTTTTAGGTTGTCGCAAACGGGCGCTATTAGCTAAATAGGCGCAGGATTTGGCACTTTAGCTGGGAATACGAGGGGCTCATACGTCTATGTCTGTATGCAGAGTCAAATGATGTTTCCGAATGGTTGGGGTGGTTGGAGAAAGGGAAGTGGTCCTCGGAAACGCAAATCTGGAGCCGCGCATGTGACGCGGCCGAAGGTGACGAAGCACGCTGTGATGCATCTCACTTGGAAGTTGCGGAAGGACTTGCCGTCGCTCCGAAACAAATGGGCGGCCCGTGCAATCTTTGATGCGTTACGGAAGGCCAAGCTCGCTGGGCTGCGAGTCATTCACTTCTCGATTCAGGACGATCACATTCACATGATCGTTGAAGCTCCCAACCGCGAGCTCCTGGCCAACAGCATGCGCGGGCTCGGCTGCCGAATCGCCAAGGCTTTGAACAAGCTCTGGAATCGCACAGGCAAAGTGTTCGCCGAACGGTTTCACCAAGTGCTGCTCGAGGGCTTTCAGCGGGTGCGCAACGCTCTGCGCTACGTTTTGAACAACCACTTGAAGCACAAGCAGGAATCAGGGTGCGGCCGCCCCGACAGCTACTCCTCCGGCGAATACTTCGACGGCTGGAGCGACTTCAAACGCTTGCGCGACCCAGACGGCAAGGACTCCGTCGTCTCCTCAGGGGGCTGGCGGGTCACTCTCCGCTGGAAGCGGCGCTGCGCCCCATTCTCCCTCCGCCACATTCCCGGCTAATTCTTCTCCCAACAACCGGACCGAAAAACTCGCCGCGAGTTTTCACCCCCCGCAAACTCCAGACCTTCCCGTAGAAGTCCTCTGCGAAGCCCCCCCGAGTTTCAATTCCCAGCTGCCTTTCAACTGCAACCAGCCAAGATCAATCAACCCGCAGTCCACGCCGCCCGGTCAAGAGCCCCCGGACCCAAAAGCGTAGATTTGCGGAGCAAGCTCAACCGTTCACCTTTGCCCCCATCCCGTGCCTCCCAAGCCACGAGAGCTGTAGCCGACTTCCGCTGGATTCCACCGAGTGTTACCTCACACGAGCCCTGATCTACGGCTCACGCCACCACCAGAAGGTTTTGATTCCCAGTATTCAGTTCTCTTCCTCTTCCCCCTCCCCCAACTTCTCAAGCAGGTCCTCGTCAAAGCCCCAGGAAGTCACCTCCGGGTCTATTTCGCGGGCCAACCTCATCCACTTTAATCCCTCATCTTTCTTGCCGTGTTCATAGAGCATGTGGCCCAACGACAGGTAGAACTCGGCGCCCAAGGGATTGATCGTTATCGCTCTGCCCCAGATCTCCTCGGCCTTCGTGACTTCGTTGGCCCTCTCGAGAATCTCAGCGTAGCGGTGGAAGGTCATCGCATTCTTCGTGCCGCCTTCGATGGCTTCCTCGAAGAGTCGTCGAGCCTTGATCCGCATGCCGGCGCGGCCGGCAGAGAGTGCGGCCCGTTCCAGACCGCGCACGCTGACGAAGTCGAGTTCTTCTCTTACGTATAGGTGCCAAGCCTTCTCCATGGCCTGCAGGTCTTCTTCACTCTTCAGGTCGAGTCGATCCATGAATACTCTCAGGACCTCCTCGGCTGAAACCGTCTTGAGGGTGCCAATGCTTCCCTTGCGTTTGACGTCCTTGTCATGGGGCAGGGCCAATATGAACTTCTTGAATTCTTTGGCGGTCTTCTTTTCGCTCATCAGGAAATGAACGAGGGTCCAGCCCCAGGTGTAGTGCTGATACATGCCTTCGGTTGTGATCAGGCGGCGCAAGTTCATCATCTCCCCCGCCATCACGTCCCGTTGCACTTCTGCGAGCCGGCCTTCGAGGATCAAGCCCGTGGTGAATTTCTTGGTCTTTGGATCGTAGTGGCTCGCGCCGTAGTACTCAGCTAGAGACTCTCCTGGGAAGTGCGGATAGGAGAAGTCCACGTCGATCAACTTCTGCAGGTAGTGATTCGTTTCGTGGTACATGACCTCTTCTGTCAGGCGTAAGTCGAGACGATCAAAATAGAAGTCGAGTTCCATTGGCGCGACAAAGCGAAAGTAGCCGAGCACTCCATAGGAAGCTCCGGAGACCTGGCCGAAGTGTTGGCGATCGTTGTAGAAGCAGACGGTTAGCTTGCCGAGATCGCGGGGTTGCTTGACGCGCCAGTCCTTGGCAAAGGCGGAGAAGTAGGCCTCCATACGCTCACGAAAGGGTGCGAAGAGGTGCTCTGGAACCGTAAATTCAAAATTGAAGTGCTTGGTCGCTACTTCATGCCGATTGCGCCAGACACGGTGGAGTTCCATGTCTTCGATCTGTTCGCGACGTTCGTCGATGCGTTTCTCGATTAGCTTGTCGCGACGCTTAACCGACATCCACTTGCCGTCGAAGGGTACTAGGCCCTTCTCAAATTTCTCACGCTCCTCATCAGTTTCCGGCTCCCAAGGCGGGGAGTTGGCGATGATCGAACTCAGCACCAAGTCGGCGGGTAGGAAGACGTCTGCTTGCTTGAAGTGAATTGTGATGCCGCCATCTGTGCGCTCCAAGGTGAGTTCGCTGAAGATGCGGCCATC
The DNA here is from genome assembly GCA_047639675.1 of Planctomycetota bacterium. Lineage (GTDB taxonomy): Bacteria > Planctomycetota > UBA1135 > UBA1135 > JABACD01. The sequence continues at coordinate 24,787 of JBLIOI010000008.1, forward strand.
CTGCAGGACCAGGATGTCGGAGCCGCCCGCCTGAAGCGAGCCGGCGATCGACATCATTGACAAGACAAGACTCCACGTAAGGTGGCGGCAAGCAAGCATTGGAGTCATTCCTAACTAATCGACTTCAGGAAGGCCTTATCCAGCTTCTCGAAGTCCTTCGTACTCCAGCCGCTGAAGGTTCGATTGAAGACCCGCTCGAGGAATTCCTCTTCGCGCTCGCGCAGCTTTGTGCGGCGGTTGCGGAACATCTCCTCCTCTTCCTCTTCGGTCTGAGGAGATCCGCCCCCCTCAGGCTCGCTCTCCTTCTCTTTGGTTGCGTCTTCCTCAAGCAGCGCTTTCAAGTTCTTGAGGTAGCTGGGGATGATCTCACGATACTTCTTATTCTTCGCGCCATCGCCTTCAAGCAGGAAGTAGACGAAGCTTGATGACTCGTCGCGCCGACTCCAAAAACTCGTTCCGCCGCTCTCCCACAAAGCCGTACGAGTCATTTGCATCAGAGCCCGTGGACCGCTGACGCGATTCTCGCGGACCGCCGTGCGCAGGTCGTCGCGATCCCAATCGTCCTGGTGAAACTTGAGCTTGGACCCCTTGGCCCTTGAGTTGTTCACAAACTCCTGAAGCCCATGCTGGAGCCACTCAGGCATGGCCCAGTAGAGCTCTCGATCGCGATCCTGAAACCAGTGGGAGGCCACATTGCCATTCATCCAGCTGAACTCGCCACCCCAATCGCGAATCGACTCCAGGCTCGTCACGAACTCCAGGTCCGTCCCCCCCCAGAAGTTCCCGCCACCACGGTTGTAGGAATACTGCTCGTCCGAAGTCTTGCAGACACGAATGATGGGTGTGCGCACATAGTGCTGCGGACCGAAGTAATCAAAGGAGTCTTCCAGCCATTTTACGACCGCGCCGGTTTGCTCTGCAATGCGCTTGCCGTACTTCATGTCAGCGTTCGAGATCAGAAGGCAATCCTTCTCCTTTGAGTGCTTCCAACCTTCCGGAAGCGAATCGATGGCCTTCTGATGCTGCGCTTCACACTTATCCATCATCATCGTGTTGCGCTCGGAAACGCTGCGAGAATCCATGTCAGATCTGCTGACCCAAAGCCGCCCCATCGAGGTGTCCTGCTCGCCGGGCAAGGCGCCTTCGCGCGGGATCTCTTTGAAGGACTTGAGCGCTCCTTCGATGGTCTTCTTGAGCTTTTTGTAGTGGTTCTCAAGCACTTCCACCTGGATCGCAAGGTCCACTCCTTCGAGATGGTAGATCCAGGTGTTGATACGCTTCGGCCCCCTACGCGTTAGTTTCTCCACCTTAATGTCGAGGCGTGTGACAGAAACACCCTTAAGCTCGCCCTCTTCCTCCGCGGCGATGAAGTAGCCGCCACCCGAATAGGTCCGACGCAGGTAGTCCTCGTAGTTCTTGTAGTTCAGATTGAAGTTGATGCTGACCTCGCCGTCTTCACCGTCATCTTCAACCTCGCCCTCTTCATCCTCGTCCTCTTCATCCGAGAGGTCTTCGATGAACGCAATCGCCATCAACTCGGGCTTGTGTGAATAGGTCCAACTGCCTTTCCCCGTAAAGCTGTACTCGCGCTTGGATAGGAACTTGGCTACGAGCCAACTCTCATCCGACTGGATCGGGATGCTGGTCCAGTCTTTCGGAGGTTTGAAGCTATAGCCAAAGACGGAGTCCTCATGCACGCCCTTCTTGCGGCTTTGCGTAGCAAGGGAATGGGTCGTCGGCGAATGGGCTAATGCGGGCATCGACAACAAAGTCGATACAACCAGCGTGAGCGCAGTCAGTGCTCTACCACCTGTAAACATTTTTATCTCCTCGTGTCCGGGGCGAGTTGTTCTGGCACAAGGCCAGAGGAACCGGGCACTTGGGACAAGGTACTGGCCATTGCGCCTTTTTGCCAGGACGAGAGAAAATCGAGTCGCCCAGCCCCCTCTGCGGGTCTGAATCAGTGGTTAGCGACGCCTCTTCGGAACTCCGCCTGGCAATTCCGCGAGCGTCCGCTGGTACAGCCGCATGACGGCACCCGCGCTTGCCGTGTCCTTGCTACGCGTAAAGCCTCGATCTTGCTGGGTTTCTTTGAGATCCCAACCGGTCACTTCTCTTGGCCGTGCGGGCGGCAAACCTGGAGCGCTTAGGCGTATGTTATTTCTGCGCAGAACGTGCCAATCCCGCCCGACCAAGAGCGACCACTCAGAAAACTCCGCACCACCGAGGGCAGCGGTAAGTGATCTTCGCGCGTCAAAATTTCTTTTCGGACGATCCAGATCAGCCGACTCACAAATCACCTCTGCGATGTCGGTAATCATCGCGGCTCCCCGAGCGCGACGCCCGGCGAAGATGTCTGCTGGCATCTCCACATAAAGGGGTACACGAAAGCCCGAATCGTTGTCTTCGGCGACCTCCGCTCCACTTCCGAAGGCTGTAACAACGATGAGAGTCTGCGCTCGACGACGCTCGTCAAGCCCCCCAGGAGTCTCGGTCAGTCCGCGCAATAGATCTTCTAAGACAACGGCACTTGGACCGGCATGGCTGAGATGTACCCAGACAAAACTAAGCTCGTCAGGATGCGTCAGCCAGTCATCGATAACTGCGGAAGCCAAGCCGGCCGGCCCTAGTTCGGGGGATTCTACGAGTGTGTCAAAACCAAAGATTCCGGCGGAAGTTGCCAGGGGCTCCTCGAGAAAGGCGGCCGTGCGTGCCCCTCGATTCCTCGCACCCGTGACAAGAGTCCAGATTTCGGGCGAGAGTTGATCCCCGCCACGCTGCACTCCGCTCGTCGAAGGGAAGAGACCGCTGAAAGCGCTGGCCGCGTTGATGGAAATCTCATCGCTGGGTGCATAGCATTGGGCGAACCCACTCGCGCGCTGCGTGAACAGTTCGAGGGTGGCGCTGCCAGCCGCAGGCACCCCATCTTCAATGGGCCAAGTTCCAGCGGTGATCAGAAGCGTGTTAACCCATCGGCGCGGTGGGCCGGGCATCTCATCGGAGCCACCGAACAATGCGCGTGGCACGAAAATCAAGAAGGGTAGAGACACGAGCAATACTAGCCCTGCCGTCGCCGCCCGATCTCCCAGAAGGATACGTTTCGCCATCAGAGCTTGCCGCGCATGATCATCCATCGCAAACGCAGGACCGTGAGGTATCCCCCGACAAGAATGCGCATGTTCAAGGTCGACTCACCGCGCACGCGATCGATGAATTCGATCGGAATCTCGGAGATGCCGATGCCCGCGCGGGCTGTCTTGAGCAGCAGCTCCTGCACGATCGCCGGGCCCGTCGAAAAAGTTTCAGCCACTTTGATATGGCGCAGCGTCGTAGCTCTCCAACAGCGAAATCCAGAGTTGCAGTCTCGAACGCCAACGCCAAGTACAAGCCGAATGAAGGTGTTCGCCGCCAAAGTGATGCCACGCCGAATTGCACCACGATCAGAATCTGTTCCACCCGTTACCCCACGCGAACCAAGCACAAGACCGCAGGAGTCGCCCTCCGTATCAAGCCGCTGCAACATGTCCGGGATGAAGCGCGGATGGTGGCTAAAATCCGCGTCCATCTCGATGACGACTTCTGCCCCCATCTCGAGCGCCATGACAAAACCGTCGCGGCCGGCTGCTCCACGTCCACGATCGGTAGTGCGATGCAAGAGATGCAATCTGGGCTCGCCTTCCATAGCTTCTTGAACCAAGCGCCAAGTTCCGTCCGGTGAATCGTCATCGACAACCAAGACTTCTACATTAGGCCCAAGAGCTAACAGTTCGCGAGCGAGGTCACCGATGTTCTCGGCCTCGTCATAGGTCGGAACGGTACACACGACCTTGGGGCCAGCGGGAGTCAGCATCGGGACAGGAATCTTGGGAGACAGCGGCTCGGGGGCAATAAAACGAAACGAGTTCTACTAGGGCCAGAACCATCGGGCAGAATTTGCAAGATGGACCAGGAAGCTCAGCAGGCGAGGCGTATTCGACTCGCCGCCACTTTGCTCTTGGCCTTACTCGCCGGGCTGTTGGCCCACTCCGCATGGCGCGTCGGGCCAACTTTCGACGAGCACTACTATATCTCCTCCGGGATCAGATATCTGGAAGGCGATGGATTCGCTCTCAATCGGGAGCACCCACCGCTCCTCAAGATGCTGATGGCAGCCCCCATCTGGATTTTTTGGAAGATCGGGCTGCTCGATGTCGTCATGCCGTCCCACGCGGCCACGATGATCGGCTATCCCAACGCTTTCATATTCCAATTAAATGCGGGCTCCGTCGACCTGCTCTTCTTTCTGGCCAGGTTGCCCATGGTCTGCCTCGCGCTGCTCTTGGTGGTCGCGTTGTGGCGCAAGGCCCACGCGCTATTCGGAGCTCAAGCCGGATTAGCTGCGATATTGCTTGGCGGGTTCAATCCAAATTTGCTCGCCCACGGACCCTTGGCCACCTTGGACCACGGCGTCACGGTTCTGATCTTCCTGGCGATCCTGTCGTTCGTCGAGTTACTAGAGAAACCGGGACGGCAATCCGCACTCAAGACAGGAGTCTTGTTTGGCCTCGCAAACTTGGCGAAGTCGACGGCACTACTGCTGGGGCCTGGCATGTTGGCCATCGCTATCATTAGCGCGGTCAGATCTCGCAGCCTAAAGCCTGTTCTGTGGACTCTCGTCGTGTGGTTTGCCGGCCTTGGGGTATTCAGCGCTGGTTATGGGTTCGAGGCAAGGAGCATCAACGAAGCCTGGGGTAGTGGCCCCTACATTGCCGACTTAATGCAAAGCGAGTACCTCTCCGATCGCAACCAGCATGCTGTCTCGACGGACATCCGCTCAGACCTGGGGCAGGCTTTCGAGAGCGGCGATGATGAAGCGATCGCGTCGGCATACTTGCGCTTTGAAGAACTCGGCGCGGCCCCCGAGAATCTGCGTAAGAGTGCTGCACGAGTTGTCCTGATGAGCTCCAGCGAGAAGTTCGCCGTGGAACGCATGCAAGCCCTCGAAGCGCTAACTTGGAGGTCTTGTGAGACGCTCGACGATTGGCGCGAATGGCATACTAAGTATGAGAGTGCGAATTGGGACAGACGCATTTTCACGCAACCACTGATACGCAACACGCTGCTCTCAGTCTTCGGGGTCTCGCGACCGATCCCCCTAATCACTTCGCTCAAGGGGCTCGATTACCAATTCCATCACGCCAAGAACGGTCACCCTAGCTATTACGCAGGGACCTTACTGCCCTCGCCCAAGGACTTCGCGGACGGCAACCCCTTCCCCCAGTTCTACTCGCACATTCTGGCGATAAAGAATCCGCTGCCCTTCCTAGCGCTGTTCCTTTGCGGACTCGTGATGGCCTTGAGGCGCAAATGCGGATGGAGCGCATTGCGATTGGTTGCCTTCGTCGGATTCCCCATGCTGCTGTTCTACACCTTCTCGGTCAGCAAAATGCTGATGGGAGTCCGCTACGTATTGCCAGTGATTCCGTTCATGGCACTGATCGGCGCCTCCTTCGCCAAAGTGAAACCGCGCTTGACCCTGGGGTTGGCTAGCTTGTCGGCGTTGCTTGCGGTTGCGGCTCACCCCCATGAGCTGATGTATTACAACCTGGCAGCGGGGGGTTCCGACTTGCGCGAAGGAGGTCCGAGGATCTCCATTGTCGGAGACGACTGGGGTCAGGGAGTGCGGGCGATGGGACGCTACTACGAAGCCAACAAGCAAGAGATCGAGGCGTTGGGCGGGTTGCACTACACGCCTTACACGGCGGCGGGCCCGATTGCCTTTGGACTCGCGGGAGTCAAACCGGTGCAAGGGAGAGTTGAGGGAATCGTTGCTGTGCATGCGGTCAATTACTGGCGCGACTGCGCCAGATCCAAGGCGAATAAGAAGCGCGACTACGCCTGGCTGGATGAGTTCGAGCCCTTTGCCGTGATCGACAACTCAGTCTACCTCTTCGATACTAGGCGCCGCGCGGGCGGCAAGAAACCGGGGAAGTGAGAGTCGCAGACAGCGGTACCGAGCCCGGGCAATCTCCGCTATATTGCGAGGCATGCGCTTCCCCACTTGGTCACTACTGCTCGCGATCACGCTCTTCGCCAGCTGCTCGGACAATTCTCTCATTCCGCGGCCGAACGTGCTGGTCATCACTATCGACAGCCTACGCGCGGATCGTCTCGGTTGTTACGGTTACGAACGCAAGACAAGCCCGAACCTCGACAAACTTGCGAGTGAGGGCGTGCTCTTCGAGCGCGCGTACAGTCACGCTCCTTTCACTGCGCCTTCGCATGCGAGCCTCTTAACCTCGCTGCACACGAAGACACACGGGGTCTACGCTTGGGCGGAGCGCCTTTCCTCGGAAGCTCACAACTTGGCGGAACGACTGGCGCCGGCCGGTTACCGTACGGGCGCCTTCTACAACCACCCGGGACTGCGCACTTCGCAGATCACGCGCGGATTCGGGGAGGTGCAGGAGCGCTTCTTTGAGGAAGCCTCCAAGACTTCATCAGCCTTCCTCGACTGGGTTGATAATAGCCAAGATGAGCAGCCATTCGCCGTTTGGGTCCATTATTGGGATGTGCACCGCCCCTACGCATTCCGCGATTGGCGCGCCGATTACTTTGAGGGACACGTTGAACGCGAGCCTGGGCAAGAGACCGTTGCTTATGGGGAGGAACGTTTTGGGGAGGCCCAGCCCCCCACTACCGTCCAAGTAGGCCGAACGGAAAAGGTCTACAATATGAATCCCAAACGGCGTGCTGAACGTGTCGCGAAGCTGGGAGCCGAACACGCCCAGTCAGACATCGAGTTCATCGCCAATCGTTACGACGGGGGCGTTTGGTTCGCGGACCAGGGACTAGGCGAATTGCTCGAAGGCTTGAGAACACGTGGCATGCTCGACAACACACTCGTTGTTGTCACCGCCGACCACGGTGAATCGCTGACGGAACGCGAAGCCTGCTACTTCACCCACGACCCCTTCCTGTACGAGGAAACACTGCACGTCCCCCTCGTCATCCGATTGCCAGGGGCTGAGCACGCTGGCGAACGAATTACGAGTCTGACACGGCTCATCGATGTAATTCCGACGATCCACGAAGTGCTCGACCTCGCGCTGCTCGGTGACGAACAGGGCCAAAGCCTGCTACCTGCAATCGCCGGTGAAAAGCCAGACCTGACCCTGCTCATGGCTCAAACCATGACCCGCAATGCCAAAGAGACGGGTGCGCGCGTTGCGAAGGGCAAAGAAAGGTGGCTGGAAGAGCGTACGGCCATCTCGGATGGACGCTTCAAAGCCATCCACGATATCGGGAAGAAACGTTGGGAGCTCTATGATCTCCAGAGCGACCCTGCTGAGAAGCACGACCTCGCAAGCCTGGCGGAAAACGCTGAGCGGCTTACCTCCATGCGTAAGGCGTTGCGCCTCTTCGATGCAACCATCCCGGCAGCCGGAGCAGCGAGCGCAGAGATCACCGGCGACCTCCAAGACCTCTTGAGAGGTATTGGCTACATCGGCGAAGCACCTGAAGAGAAAGAAGACCAGGACTGACTCATGTGCTGCTCTCGCGTACTGAAGCCAAGAAGAAGTCTTGGCCCGAGTCGCGCTGGGTCCTTCGCAGCAAGAGTCACTGTAAAGTCGTCACGTTTCAGCAAGGCAAGCTGGAAGACGCAGCCTGGGCGATCATTCCTCGGCAGCAGCGCCGCGCGGTAGCCAAAGCTCGATCAAAGCCAACAGACCAAGCAAAACGGTCGAGATCATCCAAATCCCGCCCCCGGCCACAATCAGCTTCACGAAGCTGACGTCGCCGCGCGCCAGTAGCCAACTGGAGAGATCGACGAAGAGTCCCAGCCCACTTGCAGCTGTAAGCGCTCCGACAAGCTTGGACGGAAAGCGTGTAGCGAGTGCCAAGAGTGCCAGAATCAATGAAAGCGTTCCCATTCCCAAGGAATGGGTGTGCAAGGAAGCCATGAGGATCTTTTCCCCCACTGGCGAAACGTCTCGAGAGAAGGCCAGCTTCTTGACCTCATCGAAATACTCGAGCGGAATCGTCTTACCGATTCCGCCACCCTCTTGCGCAGAGGCTGAGTGACAGTTGAGACACGAAACATCCAGGATCTCTACCGGCGCATCGTCACCCAGGTCGAGGCTATCGTAGTCCTCGGAAATTCTGTCGCCGCTAAGCCAAGCGAGCAAGACTTTGCGTTGCTCGGTACCGAGAGTCTCCGGATGGCCGCTCTCAAGAGCGCGGCGCAAAGGGGCTTCAGTTTGAATTCCGTGGTAGTGACCAACCACGTCATCAAAGCTCATACCATCCTGCTCATCGCGGTTTTCGTGATGACTGGTGAGGTGCAACGAAGAAACCACCAGGCCCCCCAGTAGCACCAAGATCATTGCACTGAGGCCAAGTCGAGCGCCAAGGCCAAATTGAGACAAGCGAAACGGAAGCATGAATTAGCGTAGGTCGAAGAGCTTAGGATCGATTGGAACCTCTTCGCCGCTCGTCACCGCGCGGCTCGCGAGGACAGCGACGACTGTCGAGCGGTGACCTTCTTCGGCACTGCAGTTAATCTCCGCGCCGTCCGTGCAGGCTTCGACGAAGTTGGCGAGAGCATAGTGCACAGGCGGGTTAGGTAGACCAACTCCATCTTCAAGTTTTCCCTGAGCGGCCAACTTGGTCGCATCGGCGATCAGCGTGATGCCTTCGTCGTTATGGAAGGTTTGACGATTCGCATAAACCTCCCAGCCCTGAGTGGGAGCATCAGCTTCTTTGAACATCCAACCCGCGGTCCAGGCCAACTTGAAACTGGCCATCGCCCCACTATAGATCTCATAGCGACCATCGTAGGAATTGCCCAAGGTCGATTGCCACGAGAGCCGCAGTCCGTCGTCAAAAGCCAAGTCGCAAGCCACCGTGTCAGCGACGTCACGACCGTCCTTGTGGATGCGCACGCTACCGGAACCGCGCACGGACACAGGGTATTTGCGCATGAACCACTGGTAGGCGTCGAATTGGTGAATTCCAAGTTCACCGGCTAATCCGAGGCTAACAGTCGAATCGAGCCTCCAATTGAGAGCCTTCTCGCGCGCAGGGTCGGGGGCGGCGCTGCGCCAGGTTGTCTTTTGGAAGTCTTGTGCGCGCAGGGAGACGAGGTCGCGCAAGGAGCCGGAACGGAAGAAGGAACGGGCCAACTTATATATCGGATTAGAGCGTGCCAATAATCCGCAGGCAAAGACACGCTCTGATTTACGCGCGGCGGAAGCCAAGGCTGCCGAGTCTTCGACCGTCGAGGCTAGCGGCGCTTCACAGTAAACGTGCAACTTAGCTTCGAGTGCCGCAAGCGCGGGTTCCAGGTGCAGGTGAGTCGGAGTCGCCACGATGATAGCTTGCAGAGTCTTCTCCTTCTCAAGCATCTCCTGGTGTGTTTCGTAACCGCGCAGTCCCCGGATACGGCGCACAGCTCGTTTCAAGCGTCCCGGGTCCACATCACAAACGGCGGCGATTTCGACACCTTCGATCTGTTGTAACTCCTGCAGAATCGCGCGACCTTGACGGCCGACGCCGATCATGCCAACCACCAGGGTGGCGCTTGATCCACGCATGGGCGAGAGCTCGGCCAAGCTGGGAGTCAGAGCCACTGTGGCCAAGGCGCCGAGGGATTGGGCCATGAAGTGTCTGCGGTCAGTGTGAGTCATAGGGACGAAACTTCTTCGGGGGAGAATTGAAAGGAACGGGCAGATAGGCTGCGTAACAGCCACCTATTACTATTGGGCAAGCTCTGCAAAACTTGCAAATCGGGTGCGGGGTCAAGTGCTGCTTTGCCCGCAGCGCAGAAGGCTGTGGACCACGCATCAGCCGTTGAAGCGCAAGAGGCAATCACTGCTACGCTGGAGGAAACGCTGCAGGGCTCACCGCTCAGCGGATCGATGACATGACTGCCGGCTTCGCTGACTCGTCCTGCGGTACTCGAAACGGAAAGGGCTGAATTCGCGAGTTGCGCGATTGGCTGTTCGTCCTCTTTTCCCACGGCGACACGCCAGAATTCTTCGCCCGGCGGCGGATCCAAGGCCAGGACGGAGCTAGTTCCACCATGAAGAAGCGCGCACTCAATGCCGCCGTCGCGCAAGACTTCCGCCGCCAAGTCGAGCGCGCGGCCTTTGGCCACTCCACCGAGATCGATAGCGATCCCTGCGCGTTGAAAACTCACCGTTCGTGCCGTTTCGTCGAGCAGAACCTGGCTACACCCCCAACTGTCTTCAGTCTCACCAACAGCAGTAGGATTTCCGCGATGCCCAAAGCGTCGCATCAGGGGTGCAATGGTTGGGTCGAAGTAGCCGCAAGACATAGTGCTGATGCGCAGCGCCTCTTCGAGTAGAAAGCATGTCTCCGCGTCAACTCGGACGGGCCCAGCAAAGGCCTCGCGATTGATCCGCGAAACCACACTGTCCTTGGTGAAGGCACTCCAGCGTGCATCACATGCTTTCAACTCCTCAAAGGCTTCCTCGCAAACGGCTCGCAAACGCGACTCATCGCCGCCTTCGAGAACGAACTCGAAGCGGGTAGCCATTGCAGTAGCAGCGAAACGCGCGATCACGGCCTTAGCCTAGATAGAGCTCGCCTTAAGGGTTTTAGGATCAAAGGCCCAAGCCTTTTTGTCCCACATTGAACGCGTCGCCAAGTCGACCATGACCATCACCTTGCAGGCGAACTCGACCGTACTACGGTTCTCCTCGCGTGTTCGAATCGAGTTCATCCAGTCCGCGCGTAGGGCGTGTTGCGGTGAAATCGACTTGCACTGAACCGTCAGTTCGTCGACGTCGTCTGAGAACACACGCTCGGGTCGCAAGACAACGTTGTTGCTTCCAAGATAGAGATTCGCCTCGTGACCACGAATCATGACTTCCAAGCCCTGTTCGTTGCAGGTCGATCCGACGATGTTCATCACGTGTTCGGTCTCGAACTCCAAGTTGATGTTGACCTGATCGTGGTTCTCCATCGCCTTGTCCTTGTAGTGTCCGCCCGATGCGCAAACTCGTACGGGCCACGGTCCGCCGAGGGCGTAGATCAAGGGCGTTGTCATATGGACCAAGAGGTCGCCGATGATGCCTGTAGACCAGGTGCGATAGCGGCGCCAGCGATGGTAGACCTCCGTGTCCCACTCGTGGGTGCCCATCGGACCGCACCAACGTTCCCAATCCAACTTCTCCCCAGGTACAAGTTCCGGATCGATGCCATAGAGCCACTCGCCTTCCTTCGAGTTCCGGCAGTAACTCGTCTGCGAGAAGATCGGCTTGCCGATCGCTCCTTCAGCTATCAAGCGGCGCGCCTCGACGTACTTCTCGTACATCATGTATTGCGTGCCAACCTGGCAAATCATGTCGTCGTTGACTTCCATCAACCTCTTCAGCCAAAGAGCATCCTCAATGCTGAGTGTCATCGGCTTCTCGACGTAGACATCCTTGCCTGCCATGATCGCATCGGTGACCATCGTCGCATGCCAGTGCTCGGGAGTCGCGATGAGGACACCGTGAATGTCATCGCGAGCTAGAACATCCTCGTGATATTGGTAAGCGGTGACCTCGATGCCTTGGTCCTCGCTCAACTTCGCGCGCATGCGTTCCGCACGCGGCACAGCCACATCACAGACCGCCACTATCTGCGCGTTGTATTCGCCATTCTTGGCCTGGGTCACAATTGCGCCGCAGTGGCCGGAGCCCATGCCGCCGGTGCCGATCACTGCGATGCGCATGGTCTCACCTTCGGCCAAAGGAACACGAGGCGTTGTGTGACGCTTCGCTACGCGTTCATCGGATGCTCCAAGAGCACTGGAACCCGAGAAGCCAACGCCTGCGCCAGCTAAGGCTGCTGCATTGGTCAAAAAGGTACGGCGGTTCGTCGCGTGCAACGGAGCGCGACCGGAGTTCTTGGGTGAATTGGCCATCGAGTTGTTGGTGAGAGCAGTCTGGGGATCGAGCCACGAGTCTAGCGAGGCTTGGCGAAAACTTCGCCCCCGCTCTCTAATAACCGCGCTTCAACACATCACGCGCAATCACCATGCGCTGAATCTCATTGGTCCCCTCATAAATGCGTGTCACGCGCGCATCGCGGTAGAGTCGCTCCACTTTGTACTCAGCCGAATAGCCCATGCCTCCGTGGATCTGCACAGCGCGGTCCACGACTCGGCCAAGCGCTTCCGATGCGAACAGCTTGACGATCGCTGCTTCGCGCCCAAAAGACTGCCCCGTGTCGCATAACCACGCGCTTCGATACACAAGGCTTTCGATCGCGTAGATGTCCGTTGCCGAATCAGCAAGCATCCACTGAATCGCCTGGTACTTCGAGATCGCCTTGCCGAAGGTCTCCCTCTGCCTGGCGTAGTCCACGGACATGCGTTGCGCTTCGTATGCACAGCCCAGGCAATTCGCTCCAAGAGCGAGACGCCCGCGATCCAGAACACCCATCGCTGTCCGAAAGCCAAAGCCCACTTCACCGAGCCTGTTGGCATCGGGAACTCGAACGTCTTCAAATGTGAGCGTCACCGTTCCCGATCCGCGTTGTCCCATCTTCTCTTCGTTGCGACCAATGATGTAGCCCGGCGATTCGGAAGGCACGAGGAATGAAGTCACGCCCCCATTGGCGCCTTTCTCTTTATCCGTGATAGCGTAGACAACTGCGAGGTCAGCGATGTCGCCCGCCGTAATCCACGTTTTCTCACCGTTGAGGATCCAATCATCGCCATCTCGCACAGCCGTTGTTTTCATCGCGCCGGGATCGGAACCAGCCCCAGCCTCAGTTAAGGCGTAGGCAGTAAACTTCTTGCCGCTTGCGAAGTCGGGCAAGAAGCGTTCCTTCTGTTCCTCGGTGCCGCCCACGACAACACTCATCGCACCAATGCTGGCGTGCGCGCCGAGAGTAACAGCCACAGAGAAGTCGCCGCGAGTGAGCTCATCCATCACGATGCAGAGCCCAGTCTCGCCCATGCCCGCGCCACCGTACTTCTCAGGTATCGCTACGCCGAGCAGTCCGAGCTCAGCCATCTGCGTGATCACTTCCCGAGGTATGGCGTGGTCGCGATCGATTTGATTACTGATCGGCCGGATCACGCCATCGGTGAATTCCCGTACCGCATCGCGGAGCATCTCGTGCTCTTCGCTGAAATTGAAGTCCATTCGGAGTCAGTCGTTTGTGTGACGTTTGAAGAGCGCATCGAGGACTTCGAGAGAAGTCTCCAAGTAGCGCTCGTGGATGAAAAGATGGTCGCGACTGAAACCACAGACAGCACCGAGAGGTACGCCTCCAGCCGCGAGTGAACTTGTGACCTTGGCAAGAAAACCAACCACATCCCAACTCATGGGTGCGCGAAAACGAATCCAAATGAGATCCGCCTCGACCTGCGATTGTGGATGACGAGCGAGCAAGGCCTCGAGGCCTTCCTCGGGCAAGAGCACGCTGGTCTCTCCGCCCTCGCGAATCAACTGGCCGGGGCCCTCTCCGATGGATTCCAGGTCCGCTTGCGCCGGAGCCTCCTCGAAGCCAACCAGCGCAAACTTGCCAGCTTCGACCTCGTAGCTCATGCACTCAAAGGCCTGGCTCAAATTCGTGGCCGCGCTTTGCTGGCTGCTAGACGTATTTTCGGGCTTGTATTCGGGTTCCACCATAGGAGACGCAGAATAGCGCGAAGTTGGCCGCGAACTGCGTCGATATTGCTGGTGGCTTCCAAGCTCACCCTAAATTCCCGATGAAAGCTCCTCTAATTGCTGTTTGCGGCCTGGCTCTCGCCGGGAGCGCCTATTTCCTTTTCTCTGGCCCTAGTAGCAACGGATCCGAGGAACCTCGCTCGACCCAGGACTTGAAGCCTGAATTGAGAGTTCCCGAGGGCAGCTCACGCCAGGTACTCGATTCGACCCTCGCGCATCACTCGGAAGAGCGTGTGGAGCTCGAGACAGAAGGATCCTCGGAGCCCGCGGTACTACCGACGAACATCACATCGAACCGCCCGAGCCCCAAGGAGCTCGAAGCGATTCGCGCGGAGAACATTGCCAAGCGCGAGATCGCAGTTGGAAAGCAGATTCGCGAACGCTCCGTGCGGATTGCCGACGAGATTGGACTTGGCACCGACGCGCACAAGAAGATCGCAGAGGTCTACCTTGCGGGACGGGCGCGCCTCGCTTCCTTTCAGGCCGAGTTCGCCGAGGGGCTGCCTACGCGAACGGCACGCACTCTATTGCGCGACAACATTGAAGGCATGAAGGATTGGCACCGCGAGGAGTTCTCCAAGCTCTTCGGATCGAGAGCAGCAAAGGCAATCGAAGAGTTCCGAGATGTAAGCGCGCCGGATGCGGCGGGCTTGAAGCGCACGGACTAGCCGCCGTTAGCCATGCACGTCAACGTGCATTCCAATGCCAGAGGCGTTGCCGCCCTTGGGACGATTCGTCTGAATCACGGCAGCACCTTCCAATAGCTTCATGGCCGCCTCGCCCTGAAGCTTGGCGTCGTTCATCTGCATCTTTAGAACGGAAGTCCCAAAGCTGCGTACCTGGCTTCCGCTGTTACCTTGGATTGCACTCATGGAACGCCCTTCGACCGCTTGATGTGTGTCAATCCAACGGAACCGGGATTTATGTTCCCCTCCGCAGCTCAGAGCCATTCAGACACGGTATGGCGAGCCCGTACGCGCGATCTGGTCGCCAATCCTGTAATCTCCAGGACAGCGATGAACAGAATCAGAATGATCTTTGTGGGGGCAGCATGCCTCCTACTGCTCGCAGCAGGCTGGCAGCTGATGGACGGAGGTGCGCAGGATCGGACCGCAGCAACGCCCAGTGCTTCCGGCCCGGTCGATGGAATGGAAGATCCGGAAGGTCTCCTTCTTCCAGCAGCACAGGTTGAACAGGCACCAAGCGTTCAACCCGTTCATCTCCCGGAAGCGGAGGCTGTCAGCGAACGCGAGGTACTTCAAACGGCTGACGCCAAGGCCAAAGCCAAGGTTCTGCACGGCACGATCAGCTTCTTCGACCCTGATGGAGTTCCGCAAGCGGCACCGACGGGCATGCTGGGTATGCGCGTGTTCCGCAATGGCTCGGGCAGCCTTTTCAAGACCCGAATCGAGTCTGGCATATGGAGCCTAACTCTCGATCACCCGGAGGAGATCGCAGAGCTTTGGATCAACAACATTGCTGTCCCCGCCCAAGTACGCGAGATCACCTATCCGGTGGGGCGCTTCGAACTTCCGAGCGACATGCGCCTGGCGATCACAGCCACGGTTCCGCCGCAAGCCGTGCTGCGTGTGACAGATCTGACCCATAGTCATGAGTTGGATGATCTTGTTCTTCTGGCAAGATTAGGGGGATTAAACCATCCAGGCAGTGACCACGAGTCCCGCGTACTTGCACGCAACTTGTCCTCTCCGATCAACGTGCGGGATGTTCTCCCCTCCAGCGCGACGAGCTACAGTCAGCTCTTCGTTGGAGGCAGTGGCTACACGTGGGCTGCGGTCCGCATCGTGCGGACAATTGGTGGTCTACAGGAAATCCAGTTGCAGCGGGCAGGCTCACTGGAGGTCTTCCTGAGCGGAGATGAGGCCGTAGAGGATCTCGAACTACAGTTGTTCTCACTACCTGATGAGGAGCAACAAGCAGCCCAGGTAGCCGCCAAGCGTGCTCTTCTTCTTAGCTTAGGAACCGGCGATAGGTCAAGGATCTCCGCCACGCCGGCAATGACTCACGTCAGATCCTTCTCCGAGATGCTCGACGGACGCCGCAGCATACGAATCGACGGCCTGGCTCCAGGCAGATTCGAAGCGCGTATTGAATCGGGACCTTCCCGGGACCGACAGATCTTGGGCAGCACAGAGATCGAAGTCCGTGTCGGATCGCTAACACGAAAGGCGATCAATGTAGAAGTACCACCTCCGGCAGAGTTCGCGATGATCAGTGGGCGCTTGATCCTGGCGGACGAATGGAATGTCAAGAACGTGAGGGTCAATGCTCGACCTCTAGATCAACGCCTTGTTGAATCGAGGAATCGGTACGCGGCGACCATCGCCCCCTTGTGGACCTCCGCGCGTCCTGGTTGCACCGAGTACACGCTCCAGTTCGACAGGCTGCAAGTTGGCTTCTATGAGATCCAACTCTCCTACCCGCACTTTGCAATCACGATTGAAGTTCTCCACGGAGGCTCAAGCGAGTTGATCTTGGACGTTCCCCCGCCGAAAGTACTGAGCGTAGATGTGATCGACGCGCTGACCGGCGAGAGGATTAAGAAGCCCAATTTGTCCTGGAGAGTTCCAGGCTGGGGGTCGCAAGAGTACGTGCCAATGCTTCATCCAGACCTCTCCACGGGATCCTTCGTCCTGCGCACGGCGTACACCAGTGGCGAGTTGCTCTCCTCTTCCAGCGAGTATCAAATGAAGCGGGTCGTGATTGACCTGCCCCCGGGCGACACGCAATACACGCTGAAGTTGACGCCTAAGACGGCTGCGGAGGGTGACGAGTGAACGGCTCGAAAGTTGTGCTGGCTGTGTTGGCGAGCGTATTGCTGCTGTTCATGAGTGGGCTGCTGTTCACGGGTGATGCGGAGGAGCTCGAAGCTGCGCGGATTGGTGCAAATGATGACGCAGCCACGCCAGCGCGTGATTTACAACTTCCGACAGCGGAACCAAACTCGCCTGCAGTCCGCATGGAACCCGCGCCCCAAGAAGTTCCGGAGCCTGTGCAATCGGATCCCCCTACTACTGTCGCGGCCAGACCAGTTACCAGGGTCCCTGCCAGATCTGCGGCGAGATCGAAGACGGACGGGATCTTCTTAGAAGTCATCGATGCGACGGACGCAAGCGAGTTACGCAACCTGGTGATTGTGAATGCGAGTCAAAGATCGACTGGCTATTGGGGAACAAAACACCCCGGCAGCGACTACGAGAAGGCTGTGATCGCTCGCGGTCTGACTTCCCCCATCGATCTGCGAGCTGTACTTGAGGACGCACAAAAACTCCATGTGGCAAAGATCTTTATCGGCCAAGCCGATTACACCTGGGTTCTCTTCGACTTTGGCAAATCCATGGTCGGCGGGCACAGGGTGGTACTCGAACCGGCTGGCTCGCTGGAACTCTTCGTCACGGGAACGCTCCCCCCGGAAGATGCCTTGTTGTCGTTGGCCCATGATGCTTCGGCCCGTTGGGGCTTCCTGAGGGAACCACTCGGAACCCGAGACCGAGTGCTCTTGGAAGGCCTCGCCCCGGGAACGTACGAAGCCTCGATACGCCTGGGACTCGGGGCGGTCAAGCCAACAGCCCTGGCCAAAGTTCAATTCGATGTGAGCAAGTGGACGCGCACTCAAACGACGCTGCTCTTGGTATCGACACCGGAAGCGGAATACGCATCAGCCAGCGGAGAACTGTTCCTTTCTGAGCAATGGGAAGTCACCGTTCCTACAGTCACACTAAAGCTCATCAGCGATGCACAGTCGGATTCTGGCACGAGTAGCGCCGTCAAGGCCACCCGCAATCCCCAAGCAGACAAGGCAGGATCCCTTGCCTTCTCTTTCTCGTTTGAGCGGGTTCAAGTCGGACGTCATGAACTCGGACTCTCCGAACCAATCTTTTTCACGAAGGTTGAGATCCCTCCAACGGGTCGATCAGATCTACGGCTAGAAATTCCGCATCCATCCTCATTGACTGTGGAACTCATAGACTCAATCACACGTCAGAGGATCTCTTCGGAAAGCATCTATTGGGGACCGTCGCTCAATAATCCGGAAAGTGCGCACGTCCTCCGAGTCGCTACGCTTGATCCGAAAACCAGCCTTCACTTGATTCGGACTCCTTACACGCGAGTCGCCCTATATGTCTTCGACGGAAGCTATGGCACCGCCTTTAAAACGATCGATATTGCAGGGGGCATCACCCACTACACGATGGAGTTGGTGCCTACGATGGGCATCAGTATTACCATGCTCGATGGGGAGGTCCCCGTGCCCTTCCTCGATGCTACGAGCCTGAATCCTAGAGCGGCGAGTGGCACCTCTGGTGAGGTCACCATCGGAGGCGTAAATCGGTACAAGAAGGACTTCAAGGTCACCTCAGCAGGCACCTACGTCTTCGACATTGCAACGCCTCCGGGGTACGAGAGCATCGGCACGATAGAAGTCGAGGTCACCAAGGGCCGCACCAGCGAGCATCGGATCCAGCTTGAGCGTCTGTAAGGGGGGCGCCCAGGCACCACAACTTCGGTTGAATCGAGTAACCTGTAGCATCTGCCCCCCTAGCTATTGCAACTTCTGCCCTCCCTAGCAAACAGCTCCGATGTTCCAAGTTATAGCCGCTTCCCTGCCCTTCGTACTCCTGTCCCCCCTAGCCGCGGCCCAGGGACTTTTACCTCGTGAGCCCCTGCGCGTTGACCAAGTCACTGCAGCAGAGCCGCAGGTTCGGCCGGAGGTCGCGGGTCAGCGTCGTTTGATCGTCAAATTCGTGGACTCGGCGCTGGTGCGGGCGGACATTGACGGGGCACTAGATTCGCTCTCCGGAGAGTCGCTTGCCTCGGTTCAGGCATTGGCTACCACGCTCGGAACGGAGCTGCGCTTTCGCGCACTGCTTTCGACTAGCGCCGCCGACTTGACCGCTCTTGAGCAGCGCGCCGCCGCACGCTCCGGGCGTGCGCAGCCGGACTTGGCGGGCATGTTGATTGTCGAGTTGGGATCTGTTCATTCGCAGGAACTCGAACGCGTCGGACAAGCGCTCAACGACTTGGCCATCACTGAGTGGGCTTGGATTGAGAGCCTCGACAACGCCCCCCCCGGCGACATCGCACCAACAACTCCAAATCTCGAAGCGCAACAGAGCTGGCGCGGACCCAATCCCGGCATCGATGTCGACTACGCCTGGAGCGTCGGAGCTCGCGGCCAAAACGTACGACTCTCTGACTGCGAGTATGGGTGGGATCCGGATCACGAAGACATGAATGACGTCAGCTTGAACTTGGAGCCGGGACAGACCATCTCCGGATTCGTCTTCTCAAACGGTTGGGATGACCACGGGACCGCCGCTCTCGGCGAAGTGGCTGCGCAAGACAATGGCTACGGTTGTAGCGGAATCGCACCGCTTGCTGATTTCTACACCTTTCCCGAGAACAGTGTGGAGGAGGGCTCGCGCCGACTGAGCGCCATCACGAACGCGATTGCGGGTTCCAGTGAGGGCGACGTGGTCCTCTTGGAAATGCAGGCGAGTGGAGCTGGCGGTGGCTACGGGCCCGCCGAGCTGAGTTCTGCGGTCTGGACCGTTTGCAAAGCGGGTAGCGATGCTGGCGTGATCATCGTTGGCGCAGCGGGCAACGGAAACCAGAATCTCGATTCAAGCGCCTACAACACCTATAACTCTTGGGGCGACAGCGGCGCGATCATCGTCGGTGCGGGTTCCTCGAACTCGAGTCACTCAAAGCTCTCCTTCAGTACTTACGGTGCACGGGTCAATGTCCAAGGTTGGGGTGGATCAGTCTTCACCCTCGGCTATGGCGGCTTCAACGTTTATGGCGGTGATGATCATCAGAGCTACACCGGCAGCTTCAATGGAACGAGTTCGGCGTCACCTTTTGTCGCGGGCTCCTGCGTTGCCATCCAAAGTTTCCTAAAGGCTCAGGGATCCCAGATTTTGTCACCGGCAGGAATGCGGGACCTCCTGGTTAGCACCGGCGTGGCGCAGGGCAGCGGAGGTCACATCGGACCGTTCCCTGACTTGCGAGCCGCGATTGAAAATGTCGACCCATGCCCTGCACCGCAAAACTACTGCACGACGAGTCCGAACTCCGCGGGTAGTGGCAGCTTGATCACGTGGAACGGGAGTACAAGCTTGAGCGCAAACGACGCGAAGGTTTCGGTGCTCGGCGCTCCCGCAAATGTCTTTGGCTTGTTCTTCTTCGGCGCAGGTGAGACCGCAACTCCCCTGGGTAACGGACAGCTCTGCGTTGCAGCTGGCAGCTCGGGAACCTTCCGCATGCCGCCCGCGGCCCTGACAGGTTCGGTTGGGTACATCGAAAGAAACGTCGAGTTTGATCAAGCGCCGCTGAACAGCGGCGCTGGTCAGGCCGTCGCGGGCCAGACCCGTCGCTGGCAATTTTGGTATCGCGATTCTGCCGCAGGTGGTGCGGGATTTAATTTCTCGGACGCCTTGCGCGTGACCTACTGCCCCTAGGCATTGAGACACGAAGAAGGCAGTGCAGCGCGCCGCGTCGCGGTCGTCGGCGGCGGGCCTGCGGGCTTGCGCGCCGCGGAAGTCGCCGTGCGCGGCGGTGCGCAGGTAACGCTATTTGAAGCTCAGCGTAGCGTTGGGCGCAAGTTCCTGATCGCGGGCAAGAGTGGCTTGAATTTGACCAATGGCGAGGAATTTGAACCCTTCCTCGCCCGCTACTCTGGTTGCGATTTGCCCACGAGCGATTGGCGCACCTGGCTCAGCGAATTCGACAACGAAGCTCTGCGGGCTTGGGCTGCGGGATTGGGCATAGAGACCTTTGTCGCGAAGAGCGGCAAGGTGCTCCCAAATCCCGTCAATGGCCGAATGCGAAGCACGCCGTTATTACGACGCTGGCTTGAACGCTTGCGTGAATTGGGTGTCGCGTTCAAAACCAGTCATCGTTGGATCGGCTTCGGCGAGAGTGACCAGCTTCTGTTCGAGCATCAGGGAATGCGTGTCATCCACGAATGCGATGCGACCATCCTCGCCTTGGGTGGCGCTTCGTGGCCCAAGACAGGATCGGACGGCGCATGGACTTCGATCTTGGCGGCCAAGGGTATTCACATTGAGAGTTTGCGCGCTTCAAACTGTGGGTGGGAAATTGAATGGCCCGCTGAGCTTCTTAGAGAAGCGGAAGGGCTCCCGCTAAAGAACTTGGAGCTTCACGCAAAGGGAGTTTCCCGGCGCGGTGAATTGGTCATCACCCGCTACGGACTTGAAGGCGGTCCAATCTACCGCTTAGGGCCAGCTCTACGCGCGATGGCGAAACCAGAGCTTGTCCTGGATTTCAAGCCGGAGCTGACAAGCGATGAATTGCAGAAGCGCATGGGCCAAGTCACCCGTAACTTTGTTCGTGAGGCGCGGCGCCGATTAAACTTGGACCCTGGAACCTGCGCCTTGTTGAAGTACCTACCCGATCGCGGGCCTTGGCGTTCCTCTGAACAACTCGTCCATGAGATCAAGAACTGCCACATCAAGCTCAGCGGACCGAGACCGATCGCTGAGGCGATTTCCACGGCTGGGGGCGTCAGTTGGAGCGAACTCGATTCGAACCTAATGCTCAAGCAACTCCCCGGAGTCTATGTCGCGGGCGAGATGATCGACTGGGATGCTCCGACCGGCGGGTATCTACTGCAGGCTTGCTTTGCGACTGGATCGCGCGCCGGGAACCTATCGAGCGGCGATACTGCGCCCGGCTAAGTCGCGCTTTTTCGCCGGGCTCCGTATCGCCGTTTGCTAGGCTCCCCCGCATGGCAATCGCTGCATCGACTCGAGTCCTCGTCGCTTCCTTCGGCTTCGCGCTCCTCACTACGGCCTGCGGAAGTGAAGCCACCAAGCAACCCAATGTGCTCTTGATCTCGCTCGACAGCACGCGCCGGGACATGCTTGGAGTCTACGGCTACCAAAGTCCCAATGCGCCGGGAGTGAGTAACACGCCCAACTTGGAGGCTTTCGCGGCTCAAGGCATCGTGATGGAAGAAGCCTACTCGACGACTTCCTGGACCCTCCCGTCGCACGTTTCGATGTTGCTGGGTGAACCGGAGTTGGTGCACGCAGTGGATCTGGATCATCAACGGCCCGATCCGGACCTGCCGCCGCTTGCTTCGCTATTGAAAGAAGCGGGCTATCGAACGGCAGGCTATTTCTCGGCTCCCTATTTGGAATCTCACTTTGGTTTCGCGCGGGGATTCGATCGCTATCAAGGCTGCTACGGCGAAGTGATGACATCGGCCAACGGCTTGGCGCGCCTCGCGCGTGACAGAGTTCAACTCGCCGAGAAGTCCGGCGACCCGGCTGCACTCGTGCAAGCCATCAAGGATGAAACAGCGGCAGACCAATCGATGCGCGCAGCTGTTCGGCGCACCTTGAGTTCTAGCCAGGTGACCGGCGCAGTCTTGGAGGAACTCGATCAAGCGGCGAATGGAGACCAGCCCTTCTTCGTTTTCGCGCACTTCTTCGATCCACACTACGACTACGTAGCGCCGGCGCCCTACGACACACGCTTCGATCCGGACTACACGAGCTCTATCAGCTTTGACGACCTCCTGGGCAATCCCGCAATCAGCCTGCCCGACGAACGCACGCCCTTCCGGCGCAAGCAGGTCCTCTCGGAGCGCGACTTGGATCACGCGCGCGCGCTCTACGCGGGCGAGCTAGCTTGGACCGACTCGCAACTCGGATTGATCTTCGACAAGCTCGACGAGCTCGGGCTTACGGAAGACACCTTGGTCATCATCACCGCAGACCACGGCGACGAGTTCTTCGAGCACAAAAACCTCGGACACCGTTCCACGCTATTCGAGGAACAGGTACAAGTTCCGATGATCCTGCGCTATCCAAGTCAGCTACCCAAGGGTGAACGTAGACGTGGACTCGTCTCGACAATCGATGTCGTGCCGACCGTACTCGAGCTGACTGGCGTTGAATCTCCCGAAGGTCTTTCCTCGTCTAGCTTCGCGGGTTTGGCGGAAGGCGAGGACGATGCAGAAGGGCGCTTTGTGTTGGGTCGCATCGTTCGTCACTCCTCAGGACGCATCCAATTGCCCGGAACGCTGGCCAGGGATGTGGCCGCAGTGCGAATGACTTTGCTTGAGACCTTCAGGCAAGGCTCCATCAAAGTCACACGCGAGCGCAATTGGGCGACGCTTCAGGAAGAGGTTCCAGAAGATGTACGCGCAGCATTTGAGACACAGTCAGCGGCAATTCGCTCTCAAGAACGTTTGACTTGGATCGATATAGAGCGCTTCCCGATGGAACGCCCCAAGCAACACTCTGACAAGTTCGACGACCCTCGCGCGGCTCTGGCCCTGCTTCATTTTCAAGAATGTTACCGCGAGCTTCTTGCTCGCCGCGGCCAGGCTGGCGCGGTGGAGGCTGGCGCTCGTGATGCACAAATCTCCGCGCTTGAAGCCCTGGGTTACGCAGGAGTTGGCCTCGGGGCATCCGGCGACGAAGACAAGTTTGTCTTCCCTCCACCGGGCGAGTGAACACCCTGCGGCCCTAAGCTCGCGTTTTCGCAGGAATGACATTTCGCGAACCCGTCCGGATTGCCGCGAGGAGTAGACTTTGAGCAACGCGCGTCTCAAACAGACGCACACTCATAGAGTCGCGGTTCTCCGCACAGTGCTCCCAACCATGAAACAACAACTTCTCGTCGGTCTAGCCGGCGCAATCCTTGCCGCCAGTACGATGGCGCAAGACGGACCGACGCTGAAAGTCGGCGACGCAGCCCCAGCGCTCAACGTGGCGGAATGGGTCAAAGGCTCGCAGGTCAACAGCTTCGAATCAGGCAGCGTATATCTTGTCGAGTTCTGGGCCACCTGGTGAGGCCCCTGCATCTCGAGCATGCCTCACCTCTCGCAGTTGCAGAGAGACAATAAAGATTCCAAGTTCACCATCATCGCAGTCACAGCTGAAGATAAGTCCAACACCCTCGAGGCCGTCAAAGGCATGGTCGAGGACAAGGGCGACGGCATGGACTACACCGTCGCTTGGGATAACGATAGGAACACCTACACGTCCTTCATGACGGCCGCAGAGCAGCGCGGAATCCCCGCCAGCTTCTTGATCGACAAGTCCGGCAAGATCGCCTGGATCGGACATCCGGCAAACGCCGACGTTCCGATCGCTGGAGTCATCGATGGGACCTGGGACAATGTCAAAGGCCCCGCGATGATGAAAGCCATCAGAGAGGCCCGTGCGGCGATCTACCGCAGCGCCGCCACCGATCCCAAGGCTGCACTTGAGCTTCTGACGGCCTTCCGCAAGGACAACCCGACAGCCGCCAAGGGCCTTGAAGGCATCCACTTCACGATCCTCTCGAAGCTTCCCGATCACAAAGCGGAAACCGAGAAGCTCGGAGCCAGCATCATTGCTCAAGCCATCGACAAGGGAGACTCCAACGCACTCAATGGATTCGCTTGGAACCTAGTCGACCCTGAGGTCAAGACGGAGAACCGCTTCTTGGGCTTGGCGTTGAAAGCGGCTGAGCATGCCAACAAGCTCACCGAGAATAAGAGCCCGGCTGTCCTCGACACTTTGGCACGCGTCTACTTCTGGCAAGGCGAGCTTGATAAGGCCGTCAAGACTCAGACGATTGCTACAGACAACGCTGAAGGCAAGATGAAAGAGTCGCTGTCAAAGGCCCTCGACGAGTACAAGAAAGCTCTGAAGGACAAGGAAGCTGCTTAGGTAGCTCGAGATCACCACGAAGGACGGCCCGGCAATTTGCCGGGCCGTCCTTCATTTTCGATTCGGTGCCCAGATGCGCAAGTCGGCCCGGACCTTCTCGGCTTCGCCCTGGTCACCGTTCAGCGTGTGCAATTGAACGAGGGCTTCCAGAGCGCGCACATAGGCCAAGTCGCCGGGCCTTGTGAGGGCCAGCGCATCTTTCGCAGAAGTAAGGGCTAAAGCGCGCACTGCCGCGTCTCCTGCCTGGACTTCCGACCGAAGAGCAAGGGCGCTCTCCCCTAGAGCCTGTAAGCACTCGGCCGCAAGCAGCTTGACTTCCTCCGCACGCTGTCCGTTACGGCTTGCGATCTGCTCGAAGCCCTGTGCGGCGGCGCGCCAACGTCCAAGTCGCATCAAGATCGTGTTGTAGTCGACGTGCAAGCCCGGTGTACGCACCTGGCGTTCGATGGCAGCGCGCAGCGCTACCTCCGCCATCAACAAGTTGCGTTGGGCTTCCGCGGAGGAGAGCCGCTCAGTAACCGTGGTAGCTAGCAGCTTCTTGCCAATGGCTACGAGCCCTTGACGCGATGCGCCGTGCAAAGGTTGAGCCGAAAGAGCCGTTGTGAAGTGTTGCAGCGCGGCCCCGAAGTCCCCTTGTACACGAGCCAACTCACCACGTTCCGCGCTCACTAAGTAGTGCTTGGGACTGGCAGCTTCCGCGCGCGCGATAGCTCGCGAAGCTTGTTCGTAGCGTCCTCGATCGCGCAGGAACTGAATCAAGTACAGGTGCGGGCCGAGTGAGGCGACGTCGGAGCCAATCGCTTCCTCGAAGAGCGCTTCGGCGCTGGCGTCATCCCCTAGGCGCCCGTGGATGCGCGCCAATTCGACGCTCACTCGCACGCGCTGCATGCGCAGAGCGTCGTCATCAGGTATCGGAAGGGCGAGCACACGCTGGAAGTGCTGCTTAGCCGCGCTGTCGTTCTCGAGAGCTGACTCCAAGAGTCCTAGAGCCAAGAGATAGGCAAAGCGCATCGACTCAGGACGATCCCCCAGTTGCAACAACACACGCCGTGCGCGCTCGGCCTCGCCGCGCGCCAGGCAACTGTCCGCGAAAGCGGTGAGCGTATCCGGCGGCATGACGCTGAACTGGCCGGTTTCCAGAATTGCTTGGAACTCGCGCGATGCTGTGCTGGCGTCGCCGCGCTGCTGGGCGATGCGAGCGACCTCGTAGCGAGCTTCGATATAGGTAGGGTCGATGGCGACCGCACGTTCGTAAGCGGCAAGTGCCTTAGCAAGTTCCGCCTGAGCGGCTTGGCCTTCCCGCGCTCGCTCCATTTCGACGCTTCGCTCATAGGCCAGGACCCCCAAGTTGTACTGCGCGCGTACGGATCCCGGGTAGGCCTCGGTGGCCGCTTCGAATAAGCGATACTCTGATTCGTAGTCTCCGTTGCGGCTAGCCGTTCGCCAACTCGCAAGGATCGTAGTTAGAGCGATCAGCCCCCAGACAAGCGGCTTCTTCTTGGAAGCATAGGTTTGCACGAGGGCCCCGAACGCCAGGCAAACGGCGAAAGAAACCAGGTATAGAACGCGCTCCCCAAGGTTCGTGCCGATGATGAAGGCCAAGTTCGAAACGGGAAAGAGAGTCCCGAAAAAGAACAGTGTGGCGGCCGCGAACATAAAGTAACGACGCGCGAGTAAAGCACCGAAGGCCCCCAAGAAGAGAGCAACAGCAAGTAGCGCCCAAGCAAGAGAACTACCCCCGACGAGACCTTCAGAAACTGGAATCGCACCGAAGGAGTAATCAATTGTGAGCGTCGCAGGAAAAACGAGCAAGCCTATCTCGCGACCCAGTAAGTTCGCCGCGTCATCGACACGCTCCAGCGCCGACAGGTCGCGCAGCGGATTGGCGTGCAGGTGAATGTCATTCGAATCGGGAACCAAGGCGCCCAGCACACTGATGCGAACGAAGACGAACAGCGCTAGGACTGCGAAGTAACCCGCGTACAAATGCCAGCGCCGCAGAAGAGCCTTCAATGCCGCCTTGAAGCTATCCCCTTCTCGAAGCCGAGCGATGCCATCGAATAGAATCAGCACTGCGGGCAAGGTTGCCGACATCTCCTTGGCTAGCAAGCTGACGAAAAAGAGAGCGAGGGACACTGCGTACAAAAGCCAGCGTCCGAGGTTCTTGCGCGGCAAGACAAGGCTATAAGCCAGCCATGCGCCGAAGAAGAATAACGCCGTGAGCAGATCCGCGCGCCCCGCAATGTAGGTCACGGCTTCCGTGTGAATCGGATGAGCGGCGAATAGCAAGCCGCCGGCTAAGGCGCCGATCCGCGAACACAGAATCCGACGCAGCAAGACAAGCACCGTCACAGAAGTGAACATGTGCAAAAGAATGTTAACCCAACGAAAGCCAACAGGGTCATCACCGGAAGCCGCCCAGTTCCAAGCGTAACTCAGGATCGTCAGCGGCCGGTACAAGGTCGCCCGATCGCCGAGCGCCTCGTCATATCCATCCCAGTAGCCCGTGCTAAGAATCGTTCCGAGGTCGCCCTCATGAACAATTTCGTTGTCCTGGATCACGAGCAAGTCGTCAAAGACGAAGGGTGCGCTAATCGCGGGCAGGTAGAGCAAGAGCGCGATGGCGGCAACCAGCAGCATCTCTAACCAGCCGAAGAGTTGGCCGGAGGCTTGTTCATCAGTCGCGCTGTTCTCGGAAGACATGTGCAGAGCTTAACCTCGCAGCAGGCTGCCTATCGAGTCACATGCCATCGATTTCGAGATCACCGCAAGGAATCGTGACTTCGTGAAAGCTCTTGCCGGCAATGAGCTGGTACTCACCGGCTTCCAGCTCCTCCCACACGGCGAAGCCTTGCGTATCGAGGCTCGCAGATCTCATCGGCCCCTCGCGATCCAGCGGGCTCAAAGAGAGGACACGGCCTTGTTCGCCCCTTGCGCAATGCACCCGCAGTGCATAGAGGCGCGGGATATCGAGCTGCACATGATTCTCGCCGGGAAGGACTTCGAGTTCAGCCTGATTCACTCGGACGGGAAAAGTCCACTTCTTCTCTTTGAGGTTCGGAGTGGACATCAGGCTCACCTGGTAACGCCCTGGAGTGATCCCGGAGATCTTCAGCGTTCCGCCTGGCCCAATCTTCAGACCGTTCCCCGGATTGAGACCCTGCGCCGTCGACGGATCTTCCAAATTCGTCATTTGAATTCGCAAACGCCCCTCGCGACCACTTCCATCGTATCCAAGAATCGTGACCTTCAAGGACCCCGGAGTTGAGAAGGTGAACTGCACTTCCCGCTGCCTCTTGCCCAGCTTGACAGTCTGCTGGCCATACAACGGATGAGTGGCCTCGAGGTTCAGCGTGACGCTCGTCTTCTTGCCATCAAAGTAGGCCGCCTCGTCCGCCATCGCGAGGAGCAGCAGGTACTTGCCCTGGCCCTCGAAGAGCGAGTCAAGGTGCCCATTCGACGCGGACATGCCGCGCTTGACCTCCATCGTGAACCTCACGCCGCTTAGCCCGCGGCCATTTGGCCCAGTTGCGGAAATATGTATGGCTCGGGAACGATCCACCGGCGGAAGATCGAGATCACATTGAACAATCCCTCCAGTTCCTGAGAGTTCAATGATCTCGTGACGAGTGATGGCCGAGTACCAACCACGCGAAACTCCGACCACGTAACGTCCCGGCTCCAAGTCAAGAAATGAGTACTCTGCCCCCGGCTCGATGCGGCGCGCCGTAACCGAGTACAAGACGGCATTCAAGTCCAACTCCTGCTGTGGGCCCATGGGAAGCAGTTTCACGTGCAGTAAGTCCCCGGCAGGATCGCCCTTGGCGAGACGCGCTGTACCGCGAATCCCAAGGCGACCGCGCAGGTGCAAGTTGATCGTTGGAACGGAGTCGCGCCATTCAAAGTGCACGGTCGCCGTTTCCGAGGCAAGCTTCGCCAGTCCATCTGAAGCATCAACAGTCGAGTAGGCGGTGAGCTCGTAGACTCCAGGAAGTAGACGAAGAACGGGTGTGTTCTTTGACCAAGCGATCAGGTTCTCCGGACGCTCGCCGCCCATGAAGAACTCCCCTGGACGGATCGGAACCAGGGTGTTGATAAGCGCCGACTCGATCTCTGAGCCGTCCGGAGCGAATACATGCAACGGTACTTCGAGAACAGCTCGGGCGATGAACTCGACGTCGCTTCCGTTCCTTATCGACTTCGTGATTGACGTGGCGATGATTTCATAGCCCGTAAGATTGGCAGCCAGGTCCCAGCGCACGTCTGGAAGGTGATCGAAGAGGAATGTTCCGTCACCGGCGCTGCGCATATCTCGACTCTGATCATGAACTTCATGAAAGCGCTCAGCAGCGCTTCGCAGGACTTCGTCAAGGGACTCCGTTCCTGGAGTTGGCTGAGCCAACCCTGAATATGCAACTCCGTGAAGTTGCAGTAGGACTCCTGGCAAAGCCTGACCGGACTCATCGAACACTCGTCCGCGGATCGTTCCCGTGCCTTCTACAATCGCCACAGCCGCGATGTCGGGTGTTTTCTGGCGTCGATCGACTTGCGATTTGAACGGAAGAGAGTTCGCACTCGCCGCATCTGATCGTGCGAGCGCTTGCGTTGTGGCGGATGCCGGAGCGACTAAGGCCAAGTCCTCCTCCGTACGCTCCTCCGAACCCGCAGCTAGAAAACCCAACGCGACTCCAATGGCTGCTCCTAGCAGCAGCCCGATAACAAAACGGCCGTTGGTTGACTCCATGAAGCGTGGTCCGAAACGGTGAGAATAAGAGCACAGTGGTCTGCGAAAGAGATTACCGCAAACCGCCCGGAGAGAGAACGGAAACGCTCCTTTGAAGAGGGCCTTGACGAATCGCCCTCAAAATGTCATCTGTTGGCGACATGTCCGGAAAGGCCCAGATCGACTCCATCTTCAAAGCCCTTGCTGACCCCAGTCGGCGAGCGATTCTGGATAGGTTGTCCAAGAAACCCGAACGACGACAATGACAAGCACAAGCCCCGCAACCATCCTTCAGTATGAGTTCGAACTCACGATCAAGGCCCCCACCGCCAAGGTCTGGCAAGCTCTCACCGAAGAGACCAATGCTTGGTGGCTGCCGGACTTCCACATGGTCGCTGCAGGCTCCACGGTTACGCTCGACGCGCGCGCCGGTGGACCGCTAGTTGAGCAAATGGAGAACGGCTGTTCTTTGCTCTGCTACACCGTCACTATGTGTGTGCCCGAGAGTTCGTTGCACCTCGTCGGACACATGGCCCCGCAATGGGGCGGTCCCGCAACAACGATGTTGGAGCTCGCGCTCAGTGAATGTGACGCCGGCACCAAGTTCATCGTGCGCGATGCAATCTACGGGAACGCAAAAGAGAAAGTGGCAAGTAGTTTGGAAAGCGGCTGGCGACAGCTATTTGGCCAAGGACTTGGCGCCCACGTCGAAGAAAACTAAGTCGCAGCTACTGCATGTCGAGCAAGCCACTCCCCGCCCCATTGCTGAGAGTCTCGGTGGTAGCCGAGTAGTTGATGTTGGCCGCGTAGATTGCATTCCACGGCAATCGATCTCCATCTCCGACGATCCCCAGGGCGATCGCGGCAGAGCTTCGGGGTAAGTCGGCGAGGCTGGTGTTCTTGAGTACGGCGACTAAGGGATCCACCGAGTGCTCATCGCCGATGAGGCCCAGGGCATAGGCTATCGATGCCTGGGTGGTGCTAGATTTCGCCTTTGCCAACATCAGAATCAGTGAGCCAACGGCTTCCGCGTCGCGCAACATTCCCAGCGCCATCGCACAGTTTTCTAGTAAGGCTTCGTGATACTCAGCACCCTCAAGTTCGGTGCGTAGAACCACGCGTGCACGATCCGATTTCATCATCCCAAGTGCAAGGGCAGCATAGCCACGAACGTAATCGTCACTCAACTGTTCAAAAGTCTCGAGCAAGAGAGCCTCGGCATCCAGATCGCCAGCCAATCCACAAGCGAGTGAGTAGGCTGCCTGTTCAGAGCTTCCGCGAGCATCGCGGAGAGCGCTGCGCAGGGCCTTCAAGGAATACGAGGAAGGTGCCAGGGATTTGCGAATCAAGCCCCCTTCCATCACACCGATCGCCAGACCGGCCCAGGGGCGAAGTTGAGTCTGGCCGTCGAATAAGCTGTCCGTAAGGAACTCGCGCACTGAGCTGAGTCCAGCGAGTGCATCCATGCCCTGGCCGGGTCGACCTCCAATCCTGCCCAGTGCCATCACGCACAGGTGCTTGACCAGCGTGTCTGAGTTACGACTCGCATCCATCAGGCGCTCGCGCACTAAGATGTCCTCCGAATCCCCGTCTAAATCGCCCAGGAGGCCGAAGGCCGTAACGACACTTTGGCGGAGTTCCCGAGTGCCCACGTTGCCACGTTTTGTGACGTAGGGCGCAAATAGGGCTACGACCTGCTGCTTGATGCTCTCGTCCGCAACTCCCTGCAACAGATTACAGATGGAGTTCGGCGCAAAGGCCCGCACCAACTCGGGACGATCACGATCCTTGGAAGAGGTGAAGAAGTCGAGCAAGTAGGCAATCTGCTCACTGCGATTGCGCGGCGCACGACTCGCGTGACTGACATGAAAAGCAACGGAAGTATCGATCTCGAGGGGGACCAGTCCCATCGCCATCACGGCGGCCACGCGCAGGTCGCGGGTTGCTTGACGCGGCAACTCGCAGGTGAGCCAAAGCGCTTCGACAATCTCCTCACGTCGACTCGCGTTCTCTTTGTGATTTCCGATCTGTCCCAAGCTAAAGGCTGCGAAGGCCCGGGTGCGTACACTCACCCCGCCCTCGGCTCCTAACAACTTGCGGCCCATGGGGTCGTCGCTCAAGATTGCCTTTAGCAGGTCGATCGACTCAGACTTGCTCAAGATTCCCAAGGCAACGACAGCCGTGTCGACTACGCCTTGATTGTCTGAGTTGAGCATCTGCAATAAGAGCGGCTCCACTTCACTTATGTCCTCGGGTGCAGCGTTACCAGCAACTCTCGCCAAGGCTAGTATTGCGCTCTGCACGATCACGTCGCTCTTCTCACCGGTGAGCACATCAGATAGAGCCGGAAGGATGACTTCACCAATCGTCTTTTTGGAAGGCAGGTTACCCCTGGCTGCGGCCTGTAGTTCGCCACGGCTGATGAAATAGTCCCCCGAACCAACAGCGGCATCCTCGCCTTCCCCTCGTGAACTGAATCCGAGGAACTCCTCACTGTTGAAGGACCACCAAGCCTCCCAACGAGTGAAGTCGCCCGGCACGGCCCCGCCCACTCCACGGCGACTACTGCGGGGAGCCTCGGAAGTCGGTCGGGCCCCGCCAGGTGCTGGCGCAGGCTTGGGACGCGAGGCTTGCGGTCCACTTGCGGGCCCTCTGACCGTAGGCGGCACCGTATCGAGCGGGTCCGCCAAGGTGAGACTCGAGAGAATAAGAGCGCCAGCCGCTAAAAAAAAACCGGGGTGGATGAACTTCATCATGGTGAACATTGGGACGACGCGTGCTGCCGAGAGCGCCGAAATTGCGTTCTCCGCCCGTCTGCAACTCACAAGGCAAAGTTCGTGCCAAGCTGAAGATCAGGCCCCCTCAGCATTCAAGCCCCCTCCCGTGTTCCCCGCAGGGAACGGTTCTTTCCCCTCTCCGCTCCTTCCCTACTCGACCCAGGGGTCGTAGCTCCCGAAGCTCCAGATGTGACCCTCTAGGTCAGTGCAGGTGTAGCAGCTGCCCCCATATTCTTGGGCCGTCGGCGGCATCAGAATCTTGGCACCGGCCGCCTCAGCAAGCAGGTAATGCCCGTCCACATCAACGACCACCAAGTACAAGCCTTGGTTACTTCCGCCCAGGGTTCGCGGCGGCTTGCAAGCACCCGGCTCGTCACGGGTCGAATAGACCATGACCATCGAGTTGCCATCAGCTGACTTCAATTGCGAGTGCATGACCTTGCCCTCTTCGCCGGGGACCACGAGGTGCGGCGAAAAGCCAAAGGCCTTCTCGAGCCAAGCAATCGCTGCGGGAGCATCGTCGTAACACAGGGATGAGATCAGATAGTTCTTGAAGCTTGTCATGCACCGAGTCTACCGAGAGGAGTCAGCGCGGGCTTTTATCGCGATTCCAAGTGCGCTTGGCGGGCATCTGCCGGTACTCATCTTGCTTGGGGCAATAGGCAGGGAGCGCTCCGCCAAGAACGCACCCCCGGTCCAGAATCAGGTTGTGCACCTGGCGTGGGAGCCACGGGCTACCGTCGGCTTCTCAGTGAACCTTCATCTTCAGCAGATTCGAGTACGCAGCCTGCGAACCGCCTTCGTCGACGATGACCTGCAAGTGATAGTACTCGCCGATCAGGTGCAACATCGCCTGCAGGTGTTTGGGAACAACGGCACGCCCTTCCGCATCCAAGGTCCCACTCGCAATCGAGTGAACCTGACCCGTCAAGTAGCTCAGCCCCGCAACGCCCGCTACTTGGGTGCCAGTGTTAGACGAGAGCGATTGCCGGATGGCGAAGGGCCGCCCGGCAGCTTCGGGTGCGTGGATGAACAAGCGCGGCGTATCTCCAGCTTTGGAGCGCCCCCACATTCCAAGGGTCGGAGTGGGCGAAACGGTGCGCAAGATCAACTCATCAAGCAGAGCTTCGGTCACCCCCGCATCCGGGTCATCCAGAACTACAAAGCGTAGGCGCATCCTGTCCGTCAACTCGACCTTGGATTCAAGATTGTGTCGAACACGCTGCCACGCATTCTCGTGCTGAACTATTTCAAGCTCAGTCCAACTATCGCCGTCATTGTTCGAGACGAAGACCGTTAGGGAATTAACGGCCACTGCAGTCTGAAGCAAACTCGTAGACCAGCGCTTGTACTCGAGCTGCAGATGTTCGAAACCATGGGCGTCAAAGCGTGGAGATGTCAGCCGGGTGATGCCATCCACATCATTGTCATTGCTGTCAGTTCCAGCAAGCGCGCCTGTCACCCAACAAGCTCCGCTTTGAGAACTCGAGGCATCCCCTGCTGGTTGAGTTGTTTCGCCAGAGGTTGAGTCGATTACGTAGGCCGGAACGGCGCGCTCCCAGCCCCCGTCAGCGTTGCCTGCGACTTCCCAATTTGCATAGGTCAGCTCGGCACCATCGAATGCCAAGATCTTGGGTTCCCCGAGGACCAGATCTAAGGACAAGTCGCCGCTAGCTCCCTCCCCTTCAAGCCTGACCTTGGAGTGATAAAGCCTGTTCGAGGGCGCGTCCGCTGCGAACTGAACGCTGAGGAATTCTGTGCGGGCTTCCCCGGGTGCAAGCTCAAAGGCTGTCGGAAGGGTGATTGCGGAAGTAACCGACGGCGCGATCTTCAGGGAGATTTGGCCAGTTGAAGGTAGCAAGCCGCCATTGATCAGCTCGACCTCCAGCGCCCATGATTCACCCGGCTCCTTCCAGTCGTCGCCGTCGCCCAAGAGCTCAACCCAAACCGGGTCCGCTATCCGCGGTGCTGGCCCCGCACGTCGAGCCATCTCCATGAAGCCTGGAATCAGCTCGTTGCACAATTCGCCGATGCGTGGGCCAATAGGCCAAAAACCGTCCTGGTCCGTTCCAATCTCGATCGCCAGGGCCAAGGTTCCGTGCGTCCCGTATTGGAAGTCAACACTTGTGCCGTTGGCGAAGTACAAGGAATCCCAAACCGGGCCGTAGGTCCATCCGAGGGGATTCGAAAAAGCGCTCGCAAAGTCGCGGAAGAGTCCGTCATCAGCCGTCAACACGGAATCGTAGCCCCAAGGCAAAACACACTGACCGCCGTAGCTATGGCAGGAGATCGAAAGGTCCGGCGGCATCGCTAATGCGAGGTTCCGCAGGGCAGCCGATTCTGGTTCCGAGAAGGGCTTTTCGCCGCGGTAATCGTTGTGGCCAGGAACGCTTGATGACCCGTCCCACTGCGGCCCCCACTCCCAGTCGTAATTGCGATTGAGATCAACCCCCAAGGAGCCGTCCGCATTTTGGTGCATATTCTTGCGCCACAACCCGCCGCCGGAGGGAGTCAAGATGTGATTGAACTCGTAGCCATCCGGATTCACGATCGGGATGAAGAGCAAATTACGCCCGTCGACCAGCTCGCGGACTTCCGCGTCGCTCAAGTAGTTCTGGGCTAGGTACTCCGCAAAACGCAAGACCGCTTCACCACTAATCGGTTCACGCGCATGATGCAAACCGTCGAACCAAACGAGTGGTTCCGAGGCATCATTTGCGGAGGGTGTGTCCGAGATTCGGATCGCCCATATCTTTCGCCCCTCGATCGACGTGCCAATGGAGAAGGGCGCAGAAACGACGTCCGCATAGATAACGGACAACTGCACCATCGCTAGACGCATCTCCTCACCTGTGCGATAGCCAGCAAAGGATCCGCCGCCAGCGAATTGGAAGTGCGAGGCGCGCTCGGCGTAGAAGCCCGATAGGTCTTCTTGTACGATTTTCAAGCGCAAGCCCAGGTTCCGCAGTAGCGCCTGCTCTTCATCATCGGCAATGATTCGCGCACGGCCGCGTCCGTGAAAGTGATCGTCGACGTCCGTCGCAAAACGACTCAGCAGTTCACGGTCACGCCGACCAGAAAGCTCGACGTTCACCAAATCAAGAACGGGAGCCCGCTCCTGAGGCAGGAATAGACTGAGGGCAAAAAGGGCTGAAATCATAGTTGCGGGCACCATACTGGTAGCAAGAATTAGGATATCGCATTTTGAAAGCTTAGGAGAGTTCTCCTCTCTAGAGTTGCAATCTGGGCCCGCCCCACCATCCTATTCGCCCATGGCAACCCCCCTACTCAAAGCGCTCTCCCATCTCGTGGGCTGGGCCGCGGACCGCAAGGTGCCCAATTCCATGCGCGCTCGGCTCTATCGCGGCTACGCCCGGGTGACGGGCTCGAACATTTCTGAGGCCCGCGGGCCTCTAGAAATTTACCCAAGCCTCGGAGCCTTCTTCATCCGCAGGCTTGTGGATGGCGCACGCCCCATCGAGACCGACCCCCAGCTGATCCCCTCACCGGTCGATGGTCACTTCCAAACGATCACTACTATTAATGAGGGCTCGGTTCTGCAGGCCAAGGGCTTCTCCTATCCCGTGCGCGAACTACTCGCTGGTGTCGGTGAAGAGATCGAGCTGGAGGGCGGGCAAGCTTGGACCATCTACCTTTCCCCCAGCGACTACCACCGCATCCATTCCCCAGAGGACGCGAAGCTCGTGGAGGCCCGTTGGGTTGAGGGCGCTCGCTACTCGGTAGCGCCGGGGGTCCTAGCCAAGCGCCAAGTCCTCTCTATTAATGACAGGGCCGTCCTGCTCCTCGAAACGGAGCACGGGCCCTTGCTCCTGGTTTTGGTGGGCGCTTTGAACGTTGGCCGTATTCGCGTTTTGGGGGTCGAACCGGCCGAAAGAGCCGAATTGGGCAAGGGTTTGGCCTTCGATCGCGGCGCGGAACTGGCGCGCTTCGAGATGGGTTCTACGATCGTCCTGATCTCCCCCGCTGGCGGTTTAAAGACCCTCGACTCGACGAAAGTGGGCGACGCGATTCAGATGGGCGAAGCCCTCGCCCGCTGGCAATCCTAGAACCATGGCTCTCACCCAAGTCGATCGAACGCTGATCCGCCTCTCGACGGCGATTGTGCTTGGCGAGTGGGATGAAGTGCGCCGACTACGCCGCGAGGAGTGTGAACAGGGTCCGAACCGCGCCTGGCGGGAGTGCGTCCTGCAGACTCACTTATTCGCGGGCTTCCCACGCCTCGTACAAGCCTTTAGCGTCTTGGAGGAAGTCGGTGGCCTTGGCGAGGTGCAAGCGAACGAGCTGGAAGGATCGCTTAAATCGGAAGAGGAGCGTGGTTCGGAACTGTTTTCGCGAATCTATGCGGACCAAGCAGATGGCTTGCGCGAGAAGCTCGGAAGCTATCACGAAGATTTCGGCAATTGGATTCTCGAACACGCTTACGCTCGAGTCTTGGCAAGGCCGGGGCTACCCGCAGACCGCCGTGAACTACTCGCAGCCTGCGCCTTGGCAGCTTTGGATCAGGATCGCCAGCTCGCGAGCCATGCCCGAGGTAGCCTGCGCTGCGGGGCGACCTTTGAGGAGTTGACCGCTGCATTCGACTGTGTCCAGGATCTCATAGGCAGCGAACGCTGCACTCGTGCCAAGCGAATCGCGGAGCGTTTCCGGGCAACGCAAAACTGAGCTGGGCAAAGTGCCCCCCCCTGGTTAGGTGATCCTAACTGGGCACAAGTGCCCGAATCCAAAAAGGATCAATCTATCCGGTTTCAAAGATCGCTTCCCTAACAGTTTCCTGTCAAGAAACTTTAGGTCCGCCCGCGATCCTCGAAGGTTCTTCCAAGTTGCTTTTGATCACCCCTAGCGATACCGCCAGCACTGTTTTCCTGTCAAGTTTCAAATTCAGGAATTAAGCCTACCTCGGCCCCATCTCCCGAAGACCTGGAACACTGCAATTTTCACTATTGCGGAACTGCGATCCTTGGTGAATCATCGGAAGCAATGGCGGAGAGAGTGCTTGGCCAGCCGCGACCTATGGTCCGTTCTACAACTTAGGTTTTCAGTTGGCAAAGTTTGAGCATTCTCGTCCCTCGCTTCTCGAGTTTCAATCACTACAGGTAAGGACATCCACATGAGAGCTCTCAAGTTCATCTCACTTCTCGGCGTTGCCGTTTCCCTTTCAGCAACAGCTAACGCTCAATTCTCCGTCTCTGGTGGCGGCAGCGCAGTTCCGGCATCTGGCTCAGGTGGGGACGGCGGAGCCCTCTACCCCACGACCATGCCCGCGACGCCCGGAGCATCTACAGCTACAGTCCCCGGAAACGTCACCTCGATCACCTCGATCGAAGTCGACGGCTTCGCCCACACATGGTCTGGCGACGTCCAGTGCACCTTGGCCGACCCGAATGGCGTCGAGCACCTCATCTTCCTGCGTCCCGGCTTCTTGAACACGAGTAACTTCGGTTCTGCTGGCGACTTCGGTGGCGACTACACATTCGTCGAGTCTGGCGGATCTAGCCTTCCCACCACTTCAGCAGCAGGCAGCAACATCCCCGCTGGCACCTACAACCAGTCGTTCAGCTCTGGCGGAGCCACATGGGTTAGTGGCGACAACGGCATCAACAACACACCGATGTCAGCTATCACCGGTCCCCAGGGCGACTGGACGCTGACAATGTACGACTGGGGCGGCGGCGACAGCGGCGCCTTCACTGGCTGGACCCTTAACGGCGACAGTGACGGAAACGAGTGCTTCCTGACGATCGGCGACAGCGCTGGTAGCTCTTCATTCACCCCCGACCAGCACACTCTTACGAGCCAGCTGAACGGCGTGAACACTTACTACCCGGTGCTCCTTGACTCGATGCCCGAGTTCATCATTCCCGGCAACCCGGGAACGAGTATCAGTGGCAACGGCACATTCGGCAACGCAAGTGTCGTCCGCTCAGCCTTCCGTACATTCGCCGTTGAGGTGATCATGTACAACGAGACTGTCTTCCCGACGCAGCCCGAGCAGCACTCGAACGGTCTCTTGGTCTACATCTCGAACTCCGGCAACGTCACTACGGTTCCCTTCGGAACCGGCACCATGGGCGTCTGGGCAAACGTTGCTCAGAACAGCTCAGGCCAGAAGGTCCTGACCTTCCCCTTCACGATGCCCCAGTAGTTTTGTGAGCTCGGCACCTTGCTGGGCTGCGCGTAAGCGAAGGAGCCCCCCGGGGTTCCTTCAATCAACGCACTCCGCCCCGTTTCCTCGGCATTCGCCAGGGAAACGGGGCGGATTCTTATTAACAGCGAGTGCGCCTTTCGGCTGCTCCGGGGTAGATTTAGCAACCCATGACAACCCCCGCCCCTCCCTCCCCGTCTGCACCTGAAAGCTATGACCTCTCCCTGGTCATCGCCTGCTACAACGAAGAGGGTCATCTCCTGGAGTCCGTGCGTGAGGTCGTCAGGACGCTTTCAGCCACGCACTACACATGGGAGCTGATCTTCATCGACGACTGCAGCAGCGATCGCACACGCGAGCTCCTGGCGCAGATCGTGAAAGACAAGGACAACATGCGACTGGTCTTGCACGAGACCAACCTAGGCCGCGGCGGGACGGTAACGGAAGGCTTCAAGCTTTCCAACAGCAGGATCGTCGGCTTCATCGACATTGACCTGGAAGTCCACTCCTTGTACATCCCCCCGATGCTCCTCTCAATCGACGCTGGCTACGATTGCGCGACCGCCTATCGCATCTACAAGGTGCGCCTAAACCCGGAGCACCTGTTGCGCCACATCCTGAGTCGCGGCTACCGCGTGCTGTTTCGCGCTATGCTTAACGTTCCCCTGCGTGACACGGAAACGGGCTTCAAGTTCTTCCGCCGTGAAGCTGTCTTGCCGGTGCTAGCGGAGACTCAGCACGCGGGCTGGTTTTGGGATACGGAAGTCATGGTGCTCGCACACCTGCACGGCTTGAAAATCGACGAAATCCCCTGCCTTTTCATTCAACGGCCGGACAAGGAATCCACAGTCAGAGTCGTGCAGGACACGCGCGACTACCTCAAGGCGCTATTCAGCTTCCGCAAGCGTTTACTCAATAGACGCTAGAGAACGCATCTATTCATCAAAGGAGAGGTTCTGCAGGGTCCAGGAGTCGGCCTCGATAAAGACTCGTTTGCGTGACTCCTCGTGGTCCACAACGAGCAAGTCATACTCTCCAGGCGGGACGCTCAGGAACACGAAGGCGCCTTCGCGTTCCGACTTACAGATCTGCGGCTGCAGTCCAGCGTCCGGATCGACAGGCTCAATGCGTAGATGGGTGCCAACGTTCGCAGCACCACTCGAAGTGGAGACGGTACCACCGAGAGTTCCGGTCGGCGGCTTGGGCGGAGCCGGCACAGGCACGGTCCAGTTCTCCAGCACCACGTCGCGTACGTCATCCATTCCCGACGCAATCTGGAGCGGCTCGCCCAGCTCCGCGTCCGGCCAGAAGACCGCATTGCCAGTGTCGAGCGCTGTGGGCGCTTCGCCAAGAAGACTGTAGGACCCGGGCACAATGTTACCGATGCGCCACTCACCATCGACGCCGCTCTTCGCGCGTCGCAGACTGGTCCCATCCCCCTCATTCTTAGGCTGCAGATAGACCGTTCCACCGACCACCCGCGCGCTCTGGGAATCGAGTAGAGCCCCGTGCAGGTTACCGCCTTCTAGCAGCACGACATCGCCGATATCTAGATCTCCTTGCGCCTCGACTAGCAGGGAATGCACGCTCACTTGGTGCAAATTGGCCGAGCGCGCCACCACCTGATAGGTGGCCGCGCTGAGGTTCTCGAGCGCGAAGAGCCCCATTTTGTCGCTGCGCGCGTGGGCTACAGTCGCTTCGCTGGCGAAAAAGTCGCCAAGCGCGGCCATCATTGGATCGTCAGACCAAGTGTCATCCCGGGAGGCAATGCGTCCTCCATGAACCGCAGCTCCGCTGGAGTCAACCAAGCGGCCACGAATGGTTGCTCCGCGGGTGAGCGCGATTTGAATGCCTGCAACTGAGCCCCCGCCGTCATTGTCGATCAGCGGAGAGTAGGAGGGCGCGAAACCTTCCGCGCGGACTTCAATCACAAAACTCCCGCGAGGTTTTCTGACGGAGAGAACGAAGGCCCCAGCGCTCGCCCCTCTCACTTCCTGGAAGGGTTCACGCGGAACCGAGGGGCTGGAGTCCGATGACTTGGCTCGAAGACGCAAGCTGAACTGGCTTGGCAGCTGTCCACCACCGGGAACTGTCAGCACTCCACTGAATGTCACGTGAGTCTCGAGCACGAGCTCTAACTCTTGCTGCGGTGTTGCCACTTCCGTACGTACCCCGGGATTGTAGCCTTGGGCTCTAAAGAGCACCTGGTAGGTGCCTCCTTGCAGTCTTGGCATCTCGAAGCTCCCGTCGGCTGCCGTGACCGTTCGACTGTGCGGCACGAGGAAGTAAGCGCTGCGATCCACCGCGACAACATCGGCACCGCCCACAGGATTTCCAGAGTCATCCACGACGCGCCCCGCCATCTGCGCAGGTGACTGCAACTGGAAATCAACTTTGTGCGCGGGCCCGGTAGCGTCCGAAAAAATCAGACTCTGAATTCTCGTAAGTGTCCCGAAACCCTCGCATTCGACGGTTAGGTAGCGTGTTCCGTCGGCGACGCCGAGAATCCCATACTCCCCAAGCTCGTCGGTAACGGCGGTTAAACGATCGACTGAAGGCTGTGGATCGCCCGGGTTCCAGCGCGAATCGAGATGCAATTGCGCGCCTTCGATCGCCAAGCCAAATTGGTTCGTGACGGTTCCACGTACGCGTTTTCCGTAGCGCAAGATGATCGGCGGAAGTTCAGAAGCCCCGAAGTCCTCGACCAAGACGCCGGAGACTCGGACCTGCGCGATTTCCGAGTGGCGCACCATCAACGCGTGCTGGTCGCCGGGCGGCAAATCCAGAAAGCTAAACCGTCCGTCATCGCCGGTAACTACTTGCGGGCGCTCGATAAGCGGCAGATCCGCCTTGTCGCTCGCCTCATCCATGAAGGTCACCGTGCAGCCGGCCAACGGTGTATTCGCCGCATCTACCACCACACCGCGCAGCTCGTTGGCATCGATCTCAGTCAAGTCGTTGAGGGCCGCCACCGGCTGCTCGGGCTCGGTCTGCGTTTCCACCTCGACCCGAGCAGTATTTTCAGCTCCGGAGCCGGATCCCTGGTGCGCCTGGAGGTCGGTGTCTACATTTTCCGCGCCGGGAGCAACAGCTTCGCCGGGGCCATTGAGCCCCTCGCTGCCGGAATAGGACTCTAAGGAGAAGTAGAGCACCAGGCCGGCAACAATCGCCAGCAAGAAAACCAAGATCGGAACCGGTCGCATGAAAGTCGAGGGGCAAGAGTGATGTGCGGAGGAACTCAGACACGAGCTCCGGACTCCGACGATTCTAACCGCCCAATCTTCCACTCTGTTGCCTCACCCCAGCAACTATCTCCGGTCGCCCTCAATCGTCACTTCACGGACTTCCAATAGCTCCACGGAGCGGAAGGACAGGACCCCGGCTTGACCACCATCCTTGGGCGGTCGGTGAAATCCCGAATCGACGACCTTTCCATCGATCGACGCCATCAGGCGGCCACTACCCGGCGACAAGCGCAAAGTGATCGTATGCTCTTCCCCCTGCTGGAGACCAGAGAACACTTCGCCCTCACCCCTGCGCGCACGCCGTGCAACGTCGATCAGAGAGGTCGTATCACAGAGGAACCGTGCTGGCCCCAAACCACTCTGTCCGCTGAAGATTGCATGGAAGCCAAAGGCAGAAATGCTGAGCAACTCCGCTGCTGAATCCTCCGGCTGGCGCATGCGCAACTTAACTTCGAGAGTTCCGCTAGCGACGAGAAGCGGATCTTTGAAACGAATACTCGGGCTCGTGCGCTGGCCAAACTCCACTAGATCCGTACACGGCACCGAACTCCAACCCTCACCTCCGAAGAACCAGTCGCCCATCTCCCACGTGCCCACCTCACGCTGGGCGAGGTCGAAACGCATGAGCACACGACCGTAGTGCGGGAAGCTTGCCTCGCTCGGACGGAACGCTTCACGAAACTCGATCAGGGTTGAGGGCGGCGCACTCGATTCCAACTCGCGCCGCTTCTGTACCAGGAGAGAAATCGCACTGCCGCTAAGCACGTCGCGATAGCCACGGAGCAAGCGTGCAATCTCCAAGGAACGAAGGCCTGGATCCATGGCCTCTGCATCCACTCCGGTGAGGCGTTGAAGTTCTTCTTCGCCATGCTTGCGACGCATCTTCAGGAGTCCCTGCTCTTCGCCGAGTTCCTTGGCCACACGCAATCCGAGGTCGAAGTAGATCAGGGCTCCGCCTTGCAGTGCCTCACTTTCGAGCATCTCGCTTGCAGCGCTGAAATCGCCTTCGTGGTAGTAGAAGAGTGCCAGTTGCAATTGCAGGCCAATGTCCTTTTCCAGGTCTGCACCCTCCAATGCGAAGCGTGCGACAGCTTGCGCGCCGAGCAGGGTACCCTCGACTTCAGCCGAGGGGCGCAATAGGTAAACAAGCGGGCTACCGCCGGTTTCACGCAACCTGAAGCCATACTCGAGTGCATCGCCGCGCAAATCCACCTTTCCAACAACCCCAATGCTTCCTTGGCGCAACGAAACGGTTTTTCCTTTCAAGCGTTCGAGACCCATCGAAGCGCGCAACAAGAAAGCAGCAAGCTCCTGCGCACCTTCTAGCCGAACAGCAACCGTGTCCTGTAGGACCCTTAGGACCTCGTCATCGAGGTGTGCTTGCCAGAACAGAATCGCACCGTCGTAGTCACGCTGCGCGTAGAATCCGCTCGCCTCTTGGACGAGCTGCTCCAGCGCCAACCCCCCTGCCTCTTGCGCACGCTCATCATTCAGGTCCTGGAGCAAGTTGCGACTCTTGGCATACTCCGAGAGACTGCGCTGCTGTGGGGCGCGCTCTAGGCACTCGCGATCGATACGATGCCGTCCGAGAAGAGTATCGAACTCATTATCAAAGGCCTCCAATGGCCTCGTTCCAGAGTTCGTTCGAATCCTTTCGCCTACGGCCTCTGCCAAGCGCTGAACTGCGGGCAACAGAACTTTGGAATCTAAGTCTGTCCAGGCTATTTCAAGCTCTTGTGCTCGCTCTTCAATCTCAGTCAGGATCGGGGCCAACCCTTGCCAGAGCTCAACTTGATCCAATCCTCGCCGATCGGCGTTCGCGCTCTCACACAGGGCCGCCGGCCCAGCGGCTAGGAGACGGCGCGCCTCATCCCAAGCTCCGGCTTGTCGCTTGCGCTCTACATCGAGAAGGAGCACGCCGCGCACATAAACAGAGACCGACGAGAGCGCTCCATTCAGCGCACTCTCGCGCCGTTCCTTCAAGGTTCGCTCGTAGTTCGCCAGGCGCCTTTCGAAGCTCAAGCGCTCCATCTCTATCGGCAAGTCCTTAGGCGCGTAGCCCGTCCGAACCACTAGGCGCTCGGAGAGATCCGGCCCAAGCAACCGATCCGCCAAGTCGAATTCTCGATCTGAGATCAAGGAGTTCAACTCCTTCCCCGCCTGATTCCAGAAGCTCGCGAGTTCTTCTCGCAAGCGCTGACGGACCTTTCCTCGCGCTTGCTCCAACGCAAGTCGGTGGTTGTCCGATACGTGTTCGCTCAGCCCATCGAGCTCTGCGAAAGCGGAAGCCAAGGACATCTTACCGGCGGCGAAGGTGCGCTCGAATCGCTCAATAGGTCGCCATGAAAGATCTTGCCGTGAATCTGTTTCGAGCGGTTCTACAAAATCAGCGGACCACGGCTTCCAAACCAAGAGTACGAATAAAAGAGCCATGGCCCCGGCGAAGGTGGCCATCATTAGCATCCCCCGATTCTCCCCCTTCGTCGGATCGAGCGGTTCCAGGGAGCCGCGCTTGATCGCCGGCGCCTTGTGCGCAGCAACCAGCGCCAAGTCTGCGCGCATTTCCGCCGCGGCAAA
>JBLIOI010000009.1:0-68463 GCA_047639675.1 Planctomycetota bacterium
CACCGCCGCCGCCGCCGCCGCCGCCGCCACCGCGGGGCTGACGCTCTTGCGCTTCGTTGACGCGGATGTTGCGTCCGTCGAGATCCATGCCGTCTAGGGCTTGGATTGCGGACTGAGCTTCTTCATCGCTTGACAGCTCGATGAAAGCGAAGCCACGGGGGCGTCCAGTGTCACGGTCAGTGACGATGTGGACGTCCTTGATGTTGCGGCCATCAGCGCCAAAGGCGGCTCGGAGAGCTTCCTCGTTCGTGTCCCAGGAGAGATTTCCGATGTAGAGTCGATTACCCATTCTCGTAGTGTCCAGTCAGTGTGTGCTCAGCTGACAATCACTCGTGAAACGGAGACGGTGCAGGCAAAGCTAGAAACAGAAATTCGCGCGTCCGGAGTGGACGCGTCGCACAACCGTGGAGATCCCACGGATTGCTGCCCGTAAGGATGACCCAAGATGGGTCGGGCCCACAACCCCTTAGATCAAAATAAAACTCCGACATGCGAGATCATAGCGGGCTTCTTGAGCCGCTCCGCGTACTAACGAACCCATGAGCTTGGAAGTTGCTTTTGAGAGCGACGGAAGGGGAATGCGAACTTCGTCTGCCTGGCCTCCAGAAAGCCCTTCAAATCGTGCGGTGATTCCAAGTCGGTTGAAGTCTCGTCGGGCGGGGTACCGATACGATCATCATGTGCGGATTCTTAGGAATAGTAGCCCTACAGGGCAGGCGGCCGTCGGTAACCACTGCCGAACTCGAGTACATGCGAGACCAGATGGTGTCGCGTGGACCGGACGGTGCGGGCCTTTTGATAGAGGGAAATATTGCCCTCGCCCATCGCCGCTTGGCGGTGATCGACACCAGTGAAGCAGGTGCTCAGCCCATGACCACGCCGGATGGCCGATTTCATCTTTTGTACAACGGCGAGCTGTACAACGACGCGGAATTGCGCGCAGATTTGATCTCCGTGGGGGCAGCTGTCGGCGGCTTCCGGGGTAGTTGCGACACGGAGACTGTCTTATGGGCTTTCGCAACCTGGGGGCCCGAAGCCTTCAGCCGCATGCGCGGAATGTTCTCGG
Organism: Planctomycetota bacterium; assembly: GCA_047639675.1. Lineage (GTDB taxonomy): Bacteria > Planctomycetota > UBA1135 > UBA1135 > JABACD01. Next base: position 1,067 of record JBLIOI010000009.1, read on the forward strand.
TGGCGGTTTATGACACGCGCGAACAGGTCTTGCACCTGGCTCGCGATCCCTTGGGAATTAAGCCGCTCTACTACCACATTGGCAATGGTGAGTTGACCTTTGCTAGCGAACCGAAGGCACTCTTGGCACATCCGAAAATCGATGTGATGCCAAATATGCCGATGGCCAGCGCCTACTTGTCGACCCTCTGCACGACGCTAGGACGCAACACGATGTTCAACGACGTCTGGGTGCTGAAGCCCGGTGAACGTGCGGAGTTTGATGCGCGCACAGGGGAGATGCGTAGCGGTGATTACTACAAGCCGGTTGAGGTCTCTAAGGACAAAATGACCTCGGATGAAGCGGCGGATTTGGTACGTGGCGTTTTGGAAGACTCGGTTGAAAAGCACTTGCGCTCAGACGTGCCTTTATCCGCGCTACTGAGTGGCGGATTGGATAGCACGATTATCTGTCAGACAGCACGCGAATCAGTGCGAGGCTTAAACACTTGGTGTGCCGGCGCACAGGAGCTGGGCAGCGCGAATACAGACTTCGAGTTTGCTCGTGAAGCTGCCAGCAGCATGGGAGCTCAGCACACTGAAGTCGCAATCGATGGTGACAAGTTCCGCGAGGACTGGCCCACCTTGATCGAACGGGGCGGTTTACCGCTCAGCACGCCGAACGAGATCGCGATTCACGCAGTAGCCAAAGACATGCGCAAGCAGGGTTTCGTGGTTACTTTGAGCGGCGAAGGTGCGGACGAGCTGTTCGGGGGCTATGAACTCGCCTTGCAGATGGCCGAAAATTTCTGCTACTCACCTGCGGACAAACGCAGTGGGGGCCGCTTCCAGCTCGAGTCCTCCGCGTGGGTGGCTCCACATGTCAAGCCACACTTGTTGAGTTCCTTGGCATGGGGAGCGAGTAACGGCGACCGATTGTTGAACGAACAATACGACGAACTCTACAAGCAGTGCGAGCGCGAGGTCGGTGAGGCGGGGACTCCGCTTGACGCGCACCTGCGTTTTCTGCGCAAGAACAACTTGACCGGACTACTGCAGCGACTTGATCGGAGCACCATGTTGGCTTCGATCGAAGGGCGTACACCCTTCGCAGACGTTGCGGTGGCTGAAGTCGCCGATAGTCTGCCAATGAACTTGAAACTCGGCGGGCGAGGGAAGCAGGTTCTGCGTGACGCATGGCGCGGCGAGATTCCGGAATCAATCGTCGATCGCAAGAAACAGTCCTTTGCGCTGCCCTTCCAAAATTGGGTCAGTGAGTTGGCTTGGCGCCTTGACACTTCGCCCTTCGCCAAGATGTTCTTCGGAGACAAAATGCGACGCGAAGTCCAGTTGGATGCTAAGCGTCACTGGCAGCTGGCGTGGCCGATGCTGAATTTGGCCCTTTGGGGTGACTCCTGGTTCGGATAGGCGGAACCGCATGGCATCGCTTTCGAGGTACAATCGGCGGACGATGCTCCCCCGACTTTCACAACGAATCTCATTGAAGCTGGCGCTGTACCTGACGCTTACGGCTTGCCTCCCAATCGGGGCTTGCCAATCTCCAGTGGTGGCCAACGAGGATGAGCCCCTTGAGGTACCCGAGTATTCGCCGATTTCGATGGATGCTTTCCTTGCAGGCGGGCCCGAGCGTCATGAATCGAGGGTTCAAGAGCGCGAAGCAATCATTACGGTAGAGCGCGTAGACCGGATTGAAAGAGAGAGTTGTGGTTTGCACCTCTTGCAGCCTCTGCGCGATATCGAGCGCGACCCGACCGCCACAGACCTTGCCATGGCCGCCGGTTTTCACTACTTGCGATCACGCAACCGCTACTCCACCTTCGATCAAGAAAGCTACGAGCGCGAGGATTGGCTGGCTGATTGGGAGGAGTGGCCAGTTTCCATCGAGCGCCTGCTTCCGAACTCAGAGCTCTCACTCTCCTTGTGGGACAAGGGCGGCTATCGTGGTTTCTGGATTGAGCTGACGATTCAAGCCAAGGGAGGCCGAGAATTGCGGGCCCACGTAGAGCCCTTGGGAGACACCATGCCCTTTGTCGACTGGTGCGGATTCAGGACCTTCCCTGGTGAGTCAGTGACCGACTTGAGCGCGGTTCTTGTAGCGGATGGCGTCTACTACTTACCCTTTTCGGTTCGAGACTTGGTTCTAGCCGATAGCTTTCCAACGAGCCTGGTGGTTGCTGAGGGCCTGAGCCACGACGAAGCTCATGCGTTGCTAAAGAGGTTTAGCCGCTAGCTCCAGACTGATTGAGCTCCCCTGTTTGTTCTGGGGAGGGCAGCCCCTCAGCTAAGGAGCAAGATCGGCTAGGAACCCGTTGCGCGGGGCTGCTCGACAGGGATTCTACTCACCGCTTCCTTGAACAGAGTCCGGGCCTCTCCTTGAAGGAGTGCTGCCAGGCGACACGGCGCATGGCCTGCGGCGAGGAATTCAAAAGGTGCCTGAATGTGGAGATCCAGGCCCTTCGGAATGCGACTGCTACGGACGTCTTTTAGAAGCTGGCGTCAGTGAACGAGTTGCCACCGCTCAATACCATGGATAGCGCTTCCGCATCAGCGACCACGGGAGTGGGCATTTGGCGGGCACCGTCGCGCGGCGCCTGTTCTTCATTGGACTGAATGCGACAAAGCATGAACTTGCCGGCTTCGCGCCACTCCTCAGGAGTCAAGCTGCCCCCAAAAAGTGCGATGTTCAGGATCTCATCTGAACCCAAGATTCGGGCATGACTCGCTTCGAGAGCTGCGATCACTTCGGCTTGCGGTCCATCTAGCTCAGAGTCCACACGCAAACGTAGGCAAACATCCTCGCGACCGGAAATGACGCGGGCGAAGACTCCGAAGAAATTGTCAAGCTCGGCAGAGTCCGCGTAGTTGGGCCAAGCGAAAACGTTGATGTGATCGAGCTCGTCGTCTGTGGACTCAGCGGCCGGCATAGACCCACCTGCCGGTTGTGGGGGACTTGCCACCTGAGCGACGTTCGCCACCAGGCGCATGTCCCGATTGAACTTTGCAGCGGGACGTTCGGTCTGGGTGATTGGAACCTGTGCCGCATTCTCGAAACCCGTAGCGAGCAATTCCGCGGCCAAGGACTCCGGCGTCCAGCCCCACTTATGCAATTGGGGTTCACCCTGTTCGTCGACCTCCGGGGGATAGCCAAAGATGGAGATCATGCCAAGGTCATAACCGTTCATCTCGGTGCCGACCAGGTCCATGCAGCGAGCAAAATTGGGCAATTCTAAGCACAGCTCTCCACCGGGGGCGAGCAAGCGGCGCCACTCACGCAATGCGGCGCGAGCTTGCGCCAAGGTTAGATGCTCAAATAGATGGCAAGACTCAATAACCGAACAAGAAGCATCATCAAGCATCGGAAGCTCGGACGCGGGGGCGATGATGTCCGGGTTGAACTCGGGGTTGACGTCTACGTTCACCCAACCCTCGCGGCGATCGGGGCCGCAGCCCAGGTGCAACCTTAGGGCTGAATTCGTTGTGTTCTGATTGGCTTGCATGGTCGTCTGCTGAGGTGTTTGGAAAGTGGGCTTGGCGCTTTTCAGTGCACTAAGCTCTTGGGGCTCGAAGGCTGATTCCCAATAGTCAAAGTGGTCGGCATAGGTGTTCACTTCGATGCCGTGACCTTGGGCGGCTGCCCAAAAGGTTTTGGCCCAATCGATGCCGTAGTTTTCCGCGAAGTAGGAGTAGGCGAAGCGCTTAGCGCGGACCTGGTATTCTTCGCGGCTGATCGTGTTGGTGCCCTTCGCACCGTAGGTGGTTCCACCGAGGTGTTGATACTCGACGTCATCGCTGTATGCGACGATTAGGCCCCTTTGGTAGAGCTTATAGGACAATTCATGGATGGCGCCCCAGCAGTAGCGGAAGTCGGGATTGAGGAATCCAACCTTCTCAACTGCACTTGCGCGCATCATGAAACCCAAGTAGTCACAGGTGGTGACAGCGCGCCAACCTTGCGCTCCTTGACGCCCTGAGCTTGGGTACTGCTTGTCCTTGCAGGTGGGGGAGAGAATTGCGAGCCGCGGATCGCGTTCCATACTCTCGATCAAAATGCGCGCAGCATCGACACCTTCGTCGAAGACGAGGTCGTTCATCAAGACCCAGTAGTAGTCGTAGCCTGTTGTGCTATTCCGCGCGTGATCGAGGGCAAGATTATGAGCCAAGCACTTGCCGCGGAAATCCGCGTCCTCGTAGTGCAGCGTCGTGTGCTCGGTGAGCTTCTCCGCTTCCGTCCCCGCCTCAACGACAACCAAGTCGTAGTCGATGGTCATACTGCGCTCAAGCCAGCCAGCGAGATCGCGAACTAGATCTGGCCGGTTACGAGAAACAACTAATACAGCGACCTTCATGAAACCTCCCGCTCGCGATGGATCACCGCGATTTCAAGGCCCGTCGCGCGCAGCCGGCGTGCCAGTTCTTCCGTGAGAATCGTCGAACGGTGGCGTCCTGCGGAGCAACCCAGAGCGATTCGTGCACCATCATCCACGCGCGAAAGAAGCAGCGCGAGTGGCACGGCTGTTTGCAGGAATTCCTGCGCAGCTTCTTGGTTCAAGACCCAGTCACGCATTTCGCCGCAGGGTTCCGACCAGAGATCCCAGGTGTTTTCACGTGCCGGGTTCTTGAGGAAGCTGACGTCGAAGTAGTGGTTGGCGGGGGGCCGTCCGTACTTGAAGCCAAAGGAGATCAGCGTAAGGGAGGCCCGATGCCCGCTGCTTGCGCCTTCCGATCCGGAAGAGCTCGCGATGGCGGCTTGCGAAGGAAGAGCGGCTCGCGGAGATAAATCCAGAAGGTCGCACTTATCGGGGCTTGATTGATTGAAGGCAGTCACGTTCCTCCAATCGAATTTACCCCCGAATGTCTAAAGAGAGGATCAGCGAGCCGTCCCAATCTGGGGCCGCCGGACCCCCTTTCGGACCCTTTTGGGCACTGGAGGAGGGGGGGCGCCGGAGGTTCTTCTTGGAGTGAGCCCCGTCGTCTCGGTCACAGGATTGTGATTCCTCTTGCCGAAGCACCCGGTGCGATACCCCGCGGCGCCCATGCGCGCACGAATGCTCTCGAGTCCAGTACGCCAGGGCAGATCGTTGATCCAAGCGCCACGGTCGGAGACGTAGCGCCCGGTCTACATAATGGCGCGCGCCGGACCGCAATCCGTCTACTGGGTGATGGCCCGGTCGAAGGCTACGCCGCTGCCGGCGATCCAGTCGATTGTTCTTGTTTGATTTGGACGCGAAACACATGCGTCGAGCTTTGGACGACAATGTTGGATTCGTTGCCGCCGAGCAGAGTGGTGCCATGTTGGAACTCACTCAAAAAAATGCGAAGGGTGCAAGAATCTCCGTTTCGAACGAGGGAACGGTATTGAATTGCGCTTTCTTGAAAACTCCTTCGATGCTATTAGCTCGCAGTTTGGGGTGATAGTCCTTCGGTACAGACTATGGTAGCTGCGCGAAGCGCGGCGCGACTTGCGCCTCGCCGAGCGAGGTCGGCGACCGTGTAACCTAGGCTCTGAAGCAACGCTTAGGATCAGCGCCCCTTCGTGCCCCGACGGAGGGGCTGGCGGTGACCTCGACCACCTGATAGCACCGGAAAGCAAAGCCAACTGCTCAAGCTTGGGCTCGCTGGGAGTGTCGAGCGGGTGTGTCCTACCGGCCCTTTTTGTCCGCTGAGGCTCTAATTCTCTATCAGCTGAGGCCGAGATTCACATTCTTATGTGCCCCGATTTGGGCTGGCGAGGAGTGAGGGGTCGCGTTGAATGTTTGGCCTTGTGAATTGGGCCCCCGTCCGTCTCGGACGGAGCGGCAAGGTCTGGAATGCCTCTCAAGCCCGCTTGAGGGGGAGTGTGCGTCTCACAATGTGAAAGGGATCTGCTTTCAAAATCGCCGCCTAGGCCACCCGGTTCGCTGGCCGTCGGCTTAAATAGATTGATTCGCCCGTGATCACGGGCGAATCAGGCTGGGCTTGAACGGCTCTCGGCCCACTTCTGCCATGGCGGAATAGTCCTCAGGCTGCTATCTTTTTACTGAGACTGACGAATTCCCGGATTGTTTCTGGCTGCTTCTTGGCCTGAGATTAATTCCCGTATAAGGGGAGTCGTCATACCCGAGAAGGGGATGGTTCTATTATGGGTGTACTGAGATCAATTCGTCGTGCTGCAGTTCGACGAACAAAGTGGTTGGAGAAACTTACCTCACGGGGAGCTTCGAAGAATCTCAATCGAGTCGCATCGCGGCACGAGTACCGCATGGAAACCTTGGAGCGGCGGCTGCTGCTTTCGGCGGACCCTTTGGGCGCGGCTGAACAGATTGCACTTCTCGACGGACTCACCGACCTGAGTACCTGGGGCGAGAGCGTCGAGACGCACGGTGAATTTCACCAGTTCCTGCCGTTCTTGGAATTGGCCTATGACCCGGATCTAGGAATTGATCAGCGTTACCTCGGCGCGCAGCTGCAAATTGGGGAGGCCTTTGAAAGCTTGAGGGCTTCAGCGCAGCTCTACTTCGGCGGACTCGCAGCTGGTGCTGGCGGGGACACCACGGACTTGGTGCAACACTGGAACAACAACCTGGCAGTAGACGGCTGGGCGTTTGTGGACAAATCAGAAGGCGCTGAATTCAAGTTCGGATTCATGGCGACCGATCTTAACCGCGACCTGGATGACATCGACCTGAATCTGGGTGACGACGCGGATGCTCTCAATCTCCGCTTTGCGAAACCCGATCCGCTCAGCGCCCCCGTGTTGCCGACCCTGGACTTGGACGTTGCCCTGTCGATGAACTTCGATGTGGCGTGGTCGGGAGCGGACTCGAGTAGTTTCACCGTTGACTTGAACTCACTCGACGGGAGTGCAGACGTTGACGAGAGTGGCCTGAGCTTTGGGCTGAACGTTGGCATTCTAGGAATGGACGTCACGGACGGCACTTTCTTCATCGATGCCGATATCAGCTTGGATGAGATATCAACGGTGCTTGTGGCGGGAATGGACGCGGACCCCACAGGGGCGATCCCGACTGACGGTAGTCACTTGCTGTTGACTCTCGACGGTGTTCAACATGTCGTGCGGCTGGCCGATGTGGGCGCCGCGAACGTGGACATCGACGGGCTAGCCTTGGATCTGAATGCAGCCCTTGCTGACGCAGGCGTCGATACCGCCGTCGAGGCGACGGTGAACGGCTCACGCTTGGAGATTACTAGTCTTACTGGCGGTCCAGAATCGATCGCCCTCGATCAGGCAGCTCCCTTTGCGACGGAGATTGGCTTCACTTCCGGCGATACGGCGACTGGAACTAGCACAACGCCCGATGTGGTCCTAACCGCTGCAGTGGCAGCTCCCGCGGACGGCAAACTCACCTCCGATGTGAGCTTCGATTTGGTTTTGGATAGCGCAGCACCTCTGCTGGTGAGTGTCGCCATGGCCGACACGATGGACAACACAGATGCGGCCGGGCTAGTGGCAGACATCAATGCTGCCTTGACGGAGCTTGGACTGGATACACAGGTCCAAGCGGGTGTTGCTAGTGGGTTCTTAACGTTCACGACTTTGGGGCACACATCAAGCGCTGTTGCAAGCTTGACCATCAATGAACTGGTTCCCTTCGCTGCCGAACTCGGCTTCTCCGCCGGGGTAGTAGAAGCAGGAACTGTTCTGACCCTTGCGGATCTGCAATCCGGCGAGGTCGATTCCTTGCTTACGGAGAGCGTTGACCCCGCCAGCAGCTTCTCGGGCTCGATGACGGCCACGCCGGTCTCCTCGGTTAGTGTGGATGTGGATGGCTCCCCGGTCGTCGTCAATACGCCCATCGTTGGCCTAAGTCTGACTGACACAGTCATTTCCCTCGGGACTGGGCAGGAGCTGTTCCAGCTCTCCGTCGGCGGTGCTGCGATCACAATGGTCTCAGACTTGGCCACTTTCGCCGCAGCCAGCCCGAATGTCTTGATCCAGCCGCTGCTGGACATCGATTATTGGCTGGCGGAGCTCGATAGCTCTTCAGTCATGGAAGGCGAGCTGCCCTTCGTGGACAACATCGAGGTTACGGACCTAGCTGACTTGGAAGGCGCCTTCCAAGAGTTCGTGATGGACGGGCTCGACATCGACGGTGATTCGATGCCCGGTGACCTGGACTTGTTTGACAACGATGGCTTCTTGGACTTGCGAACAGTGCAGCAGCTGATTGGGTTGAGTGCTGTGGCTCCGACGACTATCGGCGCGAGTTTTGACACGCTGACGGACGTGCTGGATATCGGTGTTTCAGTGGCCTATGAGGGAGTTGATCTCAACACCCCGCTAAGCGCTGCGTCCGTGCCGTTCGACCTGGAGCTCGATCTGGACTCCATCGGGGCGATCACCCCGGACAACGACACCATGACCGACGTCATTAACAATGTCGTCTTGACCCCATCGGTGGCAATTGACTTGACCTACGGTGTCGATCTCAGCTCGGTCGCTCCGCCGAGCTTGGTGGCGCCACTCGAGACTCTCATCGAACAGACGGGTCAGCTCACCGCGAAGGGGGGGTTGATGGATGCCCACTTCCAGATCAAGCTGGACGGGGTACCGGAGCTGGTCTACGTCACGCTCTCCGGCGCTGAGACAAGTACCAATGCGGGGCTAATTGACCTTGTGGCGGACATTGATGCTGCAATCGTTAGCGCTCTCAGCACGGATCATTCTGGGGTGAGCATTACGGCCCAAATCGTTGAGCAATCGTTCGACGGCCTCGATGTAGATGGTCCGCGCTTAGTGCTTGAGGCGGCCGGAGGCGTGCTGTTTACCGTCATCGTGGACGACCCGCTAGATCCGGCCTTTACCCAGCTGGGCCTCGGTGGTCAGGAGATCTCGCTGATCGCCGCCAACGCACCGAGCCTTGAGGTGACAACGGTAGGCTCGTCCATGGGGGATGATGCCGAGCTCTCTACGCTGCATTCTATCACGCTCGAGGCCGGCTCTCCCGCCAGCGCGACGGGGACAATTCCCGCCGGAGGCAGCCACATTGAGTTGATTTTGGATGGCCAAGTTCACGTGATCCACTTGGTCGATCTCGGCACCCCGAACACGACTCTCGGCGACCTCAAGGACGACTTGCAGGCGTCCCTCAACGACGAGGGCTTGGGTTCGCTTTTGACCGTGGAAGTTGACGGCTCGATGCTGAAGCTTGTCGGTAGCGTCGTCGGCCCCGGTTCTATCGCAATCGGCGAGGCGTCCGGATTCTCGGCTGAACTCGGGTTCTCTGCGGGCGACAGTGTATTTGGCGACGCTGCCCAGCTCGGATTTGCCTCTAGCGAAAACGCGGTCGGCGATGTGGCCGCGCTCGGCTTTGACTTGGGCGATTCCGCCACAGGGAATGCTGGGACGCCCAATGCGACATTGACCGCTGGAAGTGCGGCACCTATCGACGGCCAGCTAACGGGCGACGTCAACATTTACCTGAGCGTGGATGGTGGGCAACTCGTCCGAGTTCAGTTGTCAGAGTCGGCAACTGCTGAGAATGCCAATGTGGACGAGTTGGTCGAGAGCCTCAATCAAGCTCTGGTGGAAGCCCAAGTCGACGATCTTGTCATCGCTGGCCAAGTCGCTGGATTCCTAACGCTGACAACTCTGGAAGGTACCGCCGGCGATCCCTCAGGACTCGAGATTAGCACCGATATTGTCCTCGGCGGAGTCGCTCCTGCGCCGGTCAACGGCCAGCTCGCGAGTGATGTCGATCTGTTCTTGAGAGTGGATGGCGGGGATCTCGTCCAGGTTCAGCTGACTGTTGCAGCAACAGCGGGTAATTCAAACGTGAGCGACTTGGTCGCCGATCTCACCTCTGCCCTCGTGACAGCTGGAATCGACGGCGAAGTCGAGGCCGGCGAAGACGGTGGTTTCCTGACTCTGACCACCAAGGATGGGACCGTCGGAGATCCCTCGGGGCTGAGGATTAGCCCGAACGTCATGCTCACGGCGGGCGTGGCTGCACCGATCAATGGCCAGCTTGCGAGCGACCTGACCTTCCAGCTGAAGGTCGACACGGGCGCACCCACTCTGGTGCGCGTGGCTGCTGGGGATACGACGTCCAATGGCGATGTGGATGACTTGGTGATCAGCATCACAAGCGCAATCGCGGAAGCTGGTTTGGCCGATTCGGTCGAGGTTAGCAACAGCAACGGCCACCTGAGATTCACCTCGATGGACGGCGTCGATGGGGATCCCTCGAGCTTGACGATCAGCGCCCTGGAGCCCTTTGCTACGGAGCTTGGCTTCTTGACCACTGATGCGGAGGACGGGAATACTAGTTTCGACCTGATGCTCGGTGGTGACTTGCTCAATGTGAGCTTCGCAGCGTCGAGGACTTACGACAACTTCAGCGGAGTCAGCTCGCTGGCGGCGGACGTCAAAGACGCCATCGATCAGGCGATCGATGACGCGGGTCTGGATGCGGTTCTCAAGGACAGTATTCAGGTCAGCGTAAATTCCGATGGCGGGATGCCCACCCCGATCCTAAAACTCGAATTCGTCTCGACCTTGCCGATGACGGTGAGCAACTCCGGGGATAGCAATCCTCTCGGTCTGACCAATACAGTTGCTGTTGATTTCCCAGTTGCCGGGGACTACTCCGGCCTTCGATTCGTGGCGACTGAAGCCACGGGAGTCATCACAGAAGCCCTGAATTTCCAGCTTCAGTTGGACAACGCTGCACCGGTCATGGTCAGCGTCCCCGTCGGCGACTATTCAGATGCTGCTGGCTTGGTATTCGCAATCCAGCAGGTAGTGGATGGACTGTCTGGCCTAGCCGGCAAAATTGTGGTGGGCTCTCAATCTAGCGGCGACGAAGCTACTGTGGTCGCGAACCGCTTGACCTTCACGGCGACGCCCGGCGCCGATGTGCGGATGATTCACCTGCTCACGGACCCGGCGGGAATCACCACCGGCGAGATCGGGTTCAATAACGGCAGCTTGGCTTTCGCTGACGAAATTGTTGGAGCCTTCTTGTACCCGGACTCGCTGAGCACCCCCAATACGGTCAGCGCCACGGTCCAGATGAGCTTTGCTGACGCACAGCTCGACGGCCAGTTCGGCTTCTTCGCTACCGACATTGCGAACGCCGCCGGCGAGGGAATTGTCACCGTCGGTGTGGCTCTGCAGGACGCCGCCGATGGAGATGCAAACAACCGCATTGACTTCGAAGACCTGTACAACGTCCGGGACAGCATTCTGACGGCCTCGACTCCGTTGGTCGGTGCGAATCCTTATCAACTTGCCAGCCAAGCGGAATTCAGTGTGACTCACAATGGCGTGACCAGGGTTGTCCAGGTCGAGGCCGAGGTGACTCAGAACAACACGAAGATCCAGAATCTGGTCTACGACATCAATCAGGCCCTCAGGACAGCTGGCTTCGATGGCGAAGTGGTAGCGACTCGAGAGATCACCGCGACCGATGAGTTCATTGTCCTCGTTGCTGGCTACGGCGAGACACTATCGGTCAGCGCGACCAACCCTTCCGCGCAGACGGGACTCGGCTTTATGGATGGGGATGCCGCGGAGCTGACCGTGATTGGTATTCCGGTGCAAAGCGGGCAGCTCATCGGCAATTCCGGCGGCACCGACATCGAGAAGCTGGTCGCCGCAGATGGGTCTCCCTTGCAATTCGTCCTGTACCTGCCGGGCGTAGTCTCGGACACCCTGCAAGAGCTTTCGATAGCTGTCAAGTTGGCGGACATTTTTGATATCGACTCTGCTCAAGTGGAGTTGCTCAATGTCAACGGTACTGTCACGACGTCGGGCTCCGAACTTCTCTATCGAGAATTGACGGCCAGCGATCTAATAGGCCTGGTCCAGAACTCAGTCGAGTTCCTGGGCGACCTGCGGGCAGACCAAGTGGGGGACCCCAGCACATCCGATGACGATGGCTTGTTGGCCATCGACCTACCCTTCATCAAGCTCACGGCCAACGAGCTGAACAGCTACGACGATTTCCTAGCAGACGGCTTGGGCGATGTGGTCCTCGCTGGGCCGAACACGCTACAGCTCTTCACGCAGACGCTTCAAGACTCGCTGGGCTCAGGCGCGTCGGTGAGCTTCGGTATTGCGGGAGACAAGCTGACCTTCGACATCGACTACGTCAGTGCAGATCAGAGGAGCCGCGCTTTCCAGGTTGACATCGCCGAGCTGGGTAAGCTCGTCACTCTCGATAAAGCGATTCCGGACAACCTAGACGAGGATGCGGGACTCGTGGACGCCACGGGGCAGACCAAGTTCCAAATCCTGAGCGAAGCCAGCGTCGAACTTGACTTGGCCCTGAACTACATGGCTGCCAACGATTCTCCGGAGCAGTTGCTCGACAGGACGGGGAGTGACGGCAATTTGGTGGACCTGTTGGTCTTCCTCGACACGGGTACGATCACGGTCGACCACGCACTCTACGGCTCGGCCTCGGTATCTGCGGAAGACGGATACGTCAGGATTGGCTCCGGGCCCGATCCGATTCCCGCTGATTCAGCACATTTTGAAGTGGACGCCGCCAATGGTCCTCAGGCCCTGGACTATGACGACCAGGCCTTTAACTCAGACGGCTTGCTGAGCGGTATCAGTGTGGACGCACTGGGCTCAGCCGAGATGAGCTTCTTCTTCGAAGAGTCCGATGTCGTTTCCTACACCGACGAGATCCTCTCGTTCTCGATTCCGAATCTCGAGCACTACCTCAACGGCAATCCGCTGTCCGTGATCATGGGCGGGGGCCCCGCCGAGCTGGTCGAGCTGATCGATGGCGCGGTCACTTCCGGCAACCCGCTCGTCGATCTCTTGCAGAACCCCGATGTAATCATTGGTGGCTTCGACACGATGATCGGCAAGTTCCAGGAGTTGATTCAGGCGGCTTTCATCGATCTGGAACTGCCGCTTGTGGGTGAAGAGATTTCCGGCGCGGCTCAAACCGTGGTCGACGTTCTGTCCAGAGGGCGGGCCGAGTTCCGCGAACTGGTCGGGTTCAAGTACGACGAGAACGGCGATGTCGACGTCGACCTCGACTTCACCGAAGTCATTAGCGAGGCGATTCTGGCCATCTTCGGGCCGGGGACCATCGATCTCCTGCAGGATGTGGGGGGTGCCACCGACCTCGAAGAGAACATCATCGCCGACGGACAGATCACAGCCGAGGATGTTCACTTCACCTTCGATCCTGGGGATGAAGACTGGGGCGGTGTGGCCGGAACGGGAGAGCCCGGAAACGCCACCTATGACGACGACCTAGTCCGCTGGGACTTCAAGCTCGGTCAAGAGTTCGAGGTTAGCGTGCCCTTCGATCTCGGCTTGAGAGTGGGAGATTTTGGTCTGGAGGATCTACTGCCAAACTTCGGGTTCACGGTCGACACGGGCCCGGAAGGCGTGGTCCTGAAGTTCGAGTGGGAGCTCTGGGTGGGCTTCGGCCTGAGTGCGGAGGACTTCGCGTTCTTCTTCAATGTTGACGCTCACGATGGCTTTAACGATGACGACAAAGAAACTGAAGAACTCAAACTCAGTGTCAATGCCTCGACGCCCGGCTTGTCGGCGAACTTGGCCCTGGGCTTGGTGCAGGGAGATTTCAAAGACGGTACGAAGGAACGCGTAAGCGTCACGGCTTCCGATCCGTTTGCCGATCTCGGCGATGAAGGGATTATCTATCTAGGAGATGTCGTCGACGACTTCGTCAATGACTCGGGTGCTTTCAATATGGACGGGGACTTCTCCGTCATGCGCCACTACCAGGACGGGACTTCCGATGCCTCTCCCGTGACCTTTAGTTACAACGGCGGCACCAGCACAACCAGCTTCTTCGAGTTCCTGCGAGATATCAATGGCACTCCGATCGCCCCGGATAGCCTGCTCGGAAATGAGCTATTCCTGCTGCCGGATCTCAGCGATCTGCTCAAACCGGTTCTGGTTCTGACTTCACTCGATCCCGACGTGGTCGGGATGGAAGTCATCGGCGGCGGCGAGTACGGCTGGGCTTTCGACGATACGAACGATGATGGAGAGTGGCAAAGCACCGAAGAATCAGGAGCCCAGTACGAAGATCAGCGCTCCAAGGGATTGGGCTTTGGCACCTTAGATATGGTCGCCCCCGAGGACCGAGTTTGGTCCGACGAGGTCCTGATTGCTGATCCGGACGGTCTCTTCAGAATCCTGGGGACGCGAATCGCTCCCTCCGGAGGAAAACTGCACGACGACGCCGAGTTCACTCTCACGCTCAAGAATGACAGTAATGTCGACACGGAAATAGAAGTCGCGGTCCGCCAGGCCATCTACGACGACCTGGAGAGCGAAGAGGAGCTCAAGGACGCCCTCAACAATTCACTCTTCAAGGCTTTCAGCAAATCTAGTGAGTTCGACAACGCCCGCAGCGTTGTTGCCGATTTGGATTCCGGAGGACACCTGGTCCTGGTGAGCACCCAGGCCTTCAGCCTGGAGTACGACACCCTCGATCACACGGAAGTGGAAGTCGCGCTTAAGATCGACGCAACCGATGCGGAAGGGGACGACAACGGTCGATTGACGATCGCTGAAGCCCAAACGGGCATCAAGGAGGTCTTCTCTCCTGAGCTCAGCGCCGACGCCAAGATCCGTTTCAATGTGGATGGCAACACCGACCACATCACGAACTTCCTCGAGTCGATACCGTTGGGCTTCGATGGCCTCGGCTTGCCCAGCCTGAACTTCGACTTGATCGTGGATGCCTCGGCGAAGGTAACTTACGAAGATGGGTTCAAGAAGGAATACGGGATCGATAAGGTCCAGTTTGACAACGTTCAGCTCGAATTGGGAGAGCTCCTGACGAGCGTCATCACTCCGATTGTGAACGGTATCGCCGACGTACTCGGCCCCGTGACCGATGTGCTCGGTGATGGACTGGGCGCTGCCCAGGGCTTTTTGAACGACGACATCGAACTGATCGAACGGATGGGCTTAGGCTCCTATTCGATCCTCGATTTCTCGGGCAATAAAGCGACGATCAACAACTTCTTGGACACGATCCAGGACTTGATCGCCTTGCCTGGCGAGATGCAGCAATACCTCGCGGACAATCCCGAGCCGGTCTTCAACTTCGGTTGCTGGGAGCTCGTGATGGACAAGAAGCACCCGCTCTACTTCCCGACGACGAAGACCCCGGTGCCCTGTGAGCTACTCGAGGTGGCCAACAACATTGGGGACATGCCCTCACTGCTGCAGTTCGACCTGGAGTCCGAGTTCAACGTGGAGCCCGGCGGATTCAAGCTGGACATCCTCAGCTTCGATTCCGTGCTGAATATGCTGGTTGGCAATGAGTTCAACATCTTCAGTTTCAACTTACCCACGGTGGATATCTCCGTGGGTTTCGATGTCGGATTCTCCTTCGGCGGCGGCGGCGAGGTTCTGAATTTCAATTTGAGCGCCAACGCTACGGCGACCATGACCCTGGGATTGGGTTTCGATTCCAAGGGCCTCGAGCACATCGTCGATGCGCTGCGGATTGGTGCCACGCCCAAGTGGATCGACTTGCTGGATAGCTTCTTCATCAAGAACAACCCGAACGGTCCGGAGCTCGGCGTTGGCCTGCACATCAGCGGCGGCGGTGGCGTGGACTTCACCACGCCCTCGTTCTGCATCGATCTCTGGCTTGACGAGGTCTGCTTCCCGTCCTTCACGATCTTCGCGGCTACGGGCAGTGCCTACTTCGACTTGGAGGGTGGCTTCGACATCCAAGACCCGAACAACGATGGCAAGCTGCGCCTCGACGAGATCATGTCTGTTACGGACGGCTTCTCGAGCGTGTCGAGTGTCTTCAACCTGTTCGATATCTACGGAAACGCCGCAGGCGGCTTCGACTTCTCGGTGACGGTCCTCGGGCTGACGCTGGGTAGTAGTGACTTGCCCTTCGACACGAACTTCGATGTGGGCTTCAACCTGGGCGATCTCCTATTCGGTTCAAGCAACTCCAACGATTCCAATTTGGTCTTGGCCGAAATGGTCCAGCCCGGGGAGCCCGGTGAAGCTGTCTTGTTGGCCGGCGCCAGTACACTGCGCCTGAACAGCGGCGTGTTCTCCAACAACCGTCTTGTGGGCGATACCGACGACACGAATGGGGGCGTGAACTTCGTTGTCAGCGAAGATGCTTCGAACTTCTACGTCAGCTTCAACGGCTCAGCATCGCAGAGCTACGCCAAGGGCGGCATCAACAAGATCATTGCCTATGGCTCTCAGTACGGCGACACATTTGACTTCAGCGGGATGACGTTATCTGCCAGCGATCCCACAGGTGCGGGGTTGGTGGTCGAGGTGTTTGGCCTGGGTGGAAACGACCATCTGATAGGCGGCTCTGCCACTGATATTTTCCACGGCGGCCTGGGTAACGACACCTTGGACGGTGGCGGCGGCGTCGACATCCTGCTCGGCGAGAAGGGTGACGATCTCTTGAAAGGCGGCGCGGGGAAGGACTTCCTCGACGGCGGCAAGGGCAACGACACTCTGAGGGGTGAGGGCGGCGACGATACCTACCTATTCGAGGGCAGCTACGGCCACGACACAATCGAGGAATCGGCTTCCAATGGAGAAGCGGACCGAATTCAATTGGAGGAGACTTTGGCTGAGGTGGGCGGCAAAGAGCTCTATTCGACCTCTGGTGTCCTATCAAATGCACTGGTCGAGTTGTACCTCGACGCCGGCGCCAGCCACATCACTTCGATCACGGATCTGGCGAACTCGATCACGCACGTCGGAAACCAGGTCGAAGAGATCTTCACCGGTGGCGGCGACGACGAGTTCATCATCTCGGCGTTGCTCCCTGATGCGACGACTCCCACGTGGCTCAACGGCCAAGATGGCAACGACGACTACCGCATCGTTTATGTGGACTCCGACATGGACACGGTCATCGACATCAAAGGTGACTTGAAGATCAACGATACGGGCTTCGCTTACAACACCGACCGTCTGCTGGTTGATGGGTCTGCGGGGGACGATATTCTGGGTGTTGCCTTTGATAAGGTCTCTTACCGCCAAGCGAGCATGCCGACTGTCGAAAACGTTATCGACCTGTCGGGTTCCGGCGACGGTTCGGGGATCGAAGTGATCGCTATCGACATGAAGGCCGGTCATGACGTGGTCAACGTCGAAAGCACGGCTGCAACGAGTTCGCTGGCCATCTTGGGTGGCATCGGCAACGACATCTTCAACTTCGGAGTGGATATCTCCGATTACACCGGACTGACGTTCACCAACCTGAACCTGATGAATGGTGGACCGCTGACTGGGCCGATGATCGTCGACGGCGAGGCGGGCGGAGACACGATCAACGTCCATGACAATACGGACACGGCCGCCAACACGGATGGGGTCCTAACCGCAGATTCCCTGACCGGATTGGGGATGGACGAAGGTATCGAGTTCACCGATGTCGAAACCTTCAATCTCGAATTGGGAACCGGTGCGGACCTGTTCAATATTCAAGCGGTTGACTCAACAGTGACCGCCTCTGTCTTCGGGAATGATGGGAGTGATGTGTTCAACGTCTCTTCTGATTCCCCCATGACCAATGCGAACGGCGACTTGGCCGGCGATCTGAACAGTATTCTCGGCCTCCTGAATATCGATGGGCAAGGGGGCAGCAATAATGTCATCAACGTCAGCGATGCGGATGACACGGCGGACCACTTGGTCAGTGCGGCTGCGGGCTTCCTGACGAAGAGCACGATCAAGGGCCTCGGAATCGGCGATGAGATCGAGTACTTGAACTTTGCGGAGATCCGCCTCGTGTTGGGTTCCGGCGATGACCTCTTGAACGTCCTGGGTACGGAAGCTTTGACTTGGGTGGACGCTTCCGATGGCGATGACACGATTCAGGTTTCCGACTTGGCTCCCATGCTCTCCGGAGACGGTGTCGACTTGCTCGGCACGCTCGAGGACATCGACGGGACGCTTAGAATCGAAGCTGGCATGGGCAAGAACCGCCTGAACGTCAGCGACTTCGATAGCGTGACAGCTGACACGGTCCTGGTGACCAGCGCACTGATCCAGGGTCTAGCCAGCGTTGACATCCACTACGCTGCCGAGGGGGACTTCTCCCGTGGAATCAATGTCTGGGCTGGAACGATGGTGGACAACATCAACATCACCAGCGTCCAAGTCACACCCGGCGAACGAACCTTCACCACGGTTCACGGAGGTTTTGGCAATGACGTGATCACAGCTTCGATCGCCGCCGGACTCAACGGCGACTTGGTCATCCGCGGCCGCGAGGGCGAGGACAACATCGATGCCTCGGCCTCGAGCGCAGCCCTGTTCCTGATCGGCGACGAGGGCATAGATGAGATCCACGGCGGTAGCGCTGGGGATACGATCTTCGGCGACGGCGGTCGCATCTACCTGCTAGTGCCTACTGCTCTGGGAGCCGAGGACACCGTGATCGGCGGTGCCGCGGAAGACAGCCACACAGACGGACTCGTTCACGACTCCAATTTCCAATCGGTGGACCTCTGGCAATCCAAAGGAGGCGGTGTCGAGGACATCATCTTCGGAGGCCTGGGCGACGACACCATCGTTGGCGGCGGCGGCGACGACACGATCGCTGGAGAGCAAGACAACGACATCGTCTTCGGCGACAACGGCCGCGGTGTGTTCTTCAACAACCTGTCCATCTTGTTAGAGACCACCGATTCCTCGATTGGGGCCGCTGACGATATCTCCGGATCGGGTGGCAACGACACCCTGGTCGGTGGAGCGGGCAACGACACTCTGGATGGCGCCGCCGGCGCGGACGTCTTGATCGGCGACCGTGGTCGCTTGGACTTCATCATCAACGACGCCGGCGATGCCAATAGCATTATCCAGGTGCGTTCGAAGGATCTTGAGCCGACAGATCGAAGTGGAGGGCAGGGACAGTTTGACAACGTCGATCACTTCACCGTAGGCGAGAGCAATGCGACGGGCCAGGGCGATAGCCTGCTGGGATCGATCGGCGAAGACACCTTGATCGGTGGTTCCGGTGCTGACTACCTCGATGGAAACCAAGACGCTGACGTGCTCATCGGAGATGGCGGCAACATCGTCTACGAGGGCGGAATGATTGTTCGAGTCGAGAGCATCGACACGGGCGACGGAGGCGTGGATACGCTCTTGGGTTCCACCGGCGCCGATGTAGCGATTGGTGGTTTTGCCGGAGACTCTATCCAAGGCAACGAGGACGACGACGTACTACTCGGCGACAGCGGTCGGGTCCTCTTTGTTGATGGCGTGATCACCGAGATTTCGAGCATCGCCCCGAACGACGGCGGCAACGACACCCTCCGCGGCGCAACTGGCGACGACACTGTCTTCGGTGGGACCGGCAGGGACATGATTTATGGCGACGCCGACAACGACCTGCTGCTTGGCGACCACGGTCTTCTTGATCTGACTGTGCCCATTGAAGTGGGCTTCACCTCGATCTTCACCGCTGCCACCGACGGTGGTGACAACGATACGATCTTCGGCGCTGCTGGTGACGACACGCTGATGGGTCAGCAGGGCGACGACGAGCTCTACGGTGAAGCAAACGACGACGATCTGATCGGCGGTCATAACGTGGCCGGCGGCGCGGATGAACTTGATCTAGATCCTGCGCCATTCAGTAGCAACGACACCCTCGACGGTGGCTCGGGATTCGACGTTTTGGCCGGAGACAACGCACGAGTGGAGCGCCGCTCGGACGCAGTCGACGCGCGCTTCCAAGTCTTGAATGGCAGCGTGATCTGGACCGACGACCTCGGCGCGGACGTGACCGGTGTCGGCCAAACGAACCCCACCGGGGCTGTGGCCCGCGACATCGAACTCTTCGATCACACCGACACCACTCCCATCGAACGCTACGGCAACGATGTAATGGCCGGTGGTTCGGAAGACGACCTTCTCTTCGGACAACTCGGCGACGACATCCTGCAAGGGGACAGTTCGGTCAGCTTGGACGTTCTGGGCGACGGCTACTCGGCCTCCGGCGAGAACGACGGCGATGACTACATCGAAGGTGGCGGCCACGCTGACCTGATCTATGGCAATGATGGCCAAGATGACATCATCGGTGGGTCTTCCAGCTTGTACGGCTTGGATACCTTCAGCAGCCGTCCCGACGGATCCGATAGGATCTTTGGTGACAGCGGCCTGGCCTTGGCGCGCAATGAAGCTGGCAAGGATCAGCACGGCAACAACGCCGATACGATCCTTGGCGACGACGGCAACATCTACCGCTTGGTAGGAATCAACGGCGTCCACAGCGGAGAGTTCTTATCCTTCACCTATGACAACTTCGGCGGCGAGCAAGTGATCGCGCGCGCCTTCGACGAGCTGGACTACACCTACGGCGAGGGAGTTTCCTCCAACGGCGCTGCGGACACGATCCGTGGCGAGAACGGCGATGACACGATCCTCGGCATGGCCGGCGACGACGTGCTCTTCGGTGACGCCCAAGACGATGACGTTTACGGCGGTTCAGGATCGGACTGGATCTCTGGCGGTACGGGCGAAGACGGTGTGCTCGGCGACGACGGACGCTTCATAACAAGCCGCAACAGCAATGCTGAAGATCTCTACGGCGTAGAAGCCACGACGGAGTTCTTCATCTGGACGCGCCCCGACCACCGTCTGCAAGGCGATATGTGGGTGGATGGCGAGCTGAACAAGGGCGTGGACCTCTTGGCCTTCGAAATGGGTGGCGATGACACTGTCTATGGCGGTCTCGGTGGAGATAGCCTGCACGGTGGCGCTGGCGACGACTTGATCTCCGGTTCGGAGGCTCTCTTGGGTTTCTTCAACGATCCAAGCACGACTCCCGATCACGATTACGACACGGTTGCGAACAAGTTTGTGGACTACAATCACTCCGCCTTGCGCGACAAGATCGGTGGCCACGCATTGAACTTTGATGCGACAGACAGTGAAGGCCTGAAAATTGAAGACGGCGACGACGCACTCTTTGGCGACGGTGGCAACGACTGGCTGATGGGCGGTACAGGGTTCGACCACTTGTATGGAGGCGCTGGCAACGACTTCCTGAACATGGACGACAACCTCGAAACTGACGGCGGGCACAATAACCTGCCGGACGCGGGTGAATTCCACATCGCCGACACGGGCTTCGGCGGCGGCGGTATCGATACCTTGGCCGGCGCGAGCTGCGACGATCGACTGGTCGATTCCGTTGGAGTGCACAACCTCTATGTTGTGCCCTTCTGGAACATTGACGCGCCGGTCGTTACCCACGGTCCTCTCCCGCCGGAGATTTCCAACTTCATCGCTTTGCTAGGCGCACAAGATGGCGCGGATCAGACATTCATCGATCCGAACGATCCGGAATCTGTCTATCGTCGCGGTGAGCCCAACGGCGAATTGAACATAGTCATTCCCGGAGATCCGACCTTCCCCGATGAGCTAGCGCCGATCTTCAGCGACCTGCCGGGTAACATTCCGAACCAGGATTGCGACGGACATCCGACGGCTGGGGATTCGCCCCATGCGGAAGGCGACAATGATCGCGACAATGATCGGGACAGTGATCGGGAAAGTAAGCCTGGCAAGGGAACAGAGGAGCTGAACGTGGCGTGGACCGCGGATGACGGTTACGACGTACACTTGATTCAGAGGTTCGAGCCGACGCTGGAAACGGACTTCAGGACTTTGGAAGCAGCCGGAGTGACGGCTGGCAGATTGCGTGAGAGCCTCCTCTTGCCGGAAGCGGCTAACGCCGGATTCGAAACGCTGGCCGAACAAACGGTCAATGCCCTGGTCTTTGGCGATAGCGCAGGCGCCAGCCTGGGCATACTTGATGCTCCTTCTACGAGGATTGAGTTTGTTGAGGTCGATCTCCAGGTAATGCCTATGGAAGCAGAAGTGGAGTGGCAGGAAGTTTCGACGGGCGAGGACTTTGCGGCTCAGGCTGCCACGTCTCCCGAAGTCAGCGTGGACTGGAGCGAGTCCGTTACGGTGGGACTTTCTGTGGACAATGGTCCGGTGAAGATTGATTGGCGCGGATTGGACCGCTTGGGGAAAAACTAGGCTGTTTATTCCCGCATGGCGCCCTGCTATGGGGGAGACTGATCTTGGTAACGACAGAGTTCTGTATCCTGTTAGTCACCTATCCCGAGTGGGCCACGCTGGCTCATTAATGACCCTCAACGCTCCTCATTGTTCCGATGACCGATCAAAGCTCAGCCGCCGCTGGTGGCGCCCAGAATGTTCCCACTGTGAAGTGGGACGATAGCAGCATGAACTCCTCTTACGCTAACGTGGCCAACGTCACGAGCACGCGCGAGGAAGTCGTCCTATTCTTCGGAATGAATAAGAACTGGCAAGCAGGCAAGGACGAGGTGACTGTCGAATTGACGCAGCGCCTTATCATGAGCCCCTTTGCCGCTGCACGTCTGCACGCGCTCTTGGGCGGTGTCTTAGAGCAGTATGAGTCGCGCTTTGGCAAGTTGCCGGTTCCCGGAAAGCCCGAGTAGGTGGCCAGAGTCTAGACCGCGCGTCGCACGGTCTAAACTCTAGTCAACATCACTATGGCTAGCGGTGAATCTGAAAACGGGCGGGGAGCACCAGGCTCCTTGCGAAGCGCCGACTTGTCTCCGGGAATCGGTGAATCGGGCGAGTTATCCTTATGGCGAGCGATGCTTGCCGCACCGGATAAAGCGAGTTACCAAGCCGCGTGGTTGACCCTCGCGTGTCATCGTTTGGGTGGCGTGGCGTCTGCCGTCTTGATTCTGGCGAGTGACGACGGATTTCGACCCTGTGCGGCATGGCCCTCCGGGTCGAGCGTCGCGGAGCCATTAGCTCGGGCAGTCGAGCGGGCTCTAGAAACTCGGCGCCCAGCGAGTTTTGTGGGTGCGAGTGAACGCCAAAGCGACACGCGCCACGTAATTGCACAACCCTTGGATTTCGACGGGAAATTGCAGGGTGCAGTTGCCTGTGAACTCGTCGGAGCTCATGACGAGGCGCAACTGCAACGGGCACTGGGCAGCCTTCAATGGGGCGCCGGTTGGATTGAGTTCGGACTTGAGCGCGATAGGACCCTGTCTAGCGAGGCGCAACGTGAACAGTTGCTAGGGGTTCTCGAATTGGCCGCCTGTACCGCGGAGCGCGAAGGATTCCGACGTTCAGCTACGGCCTTGGCGACAGAGATCGCCATTCGCTTGAATTGCGATCGAGTGAGCATCGGCCTTAGTGATGGCGCTCGAATTCGCCTGCAAGCCGTTTCGCACACAGCCAGCTTCGAGGCCAAGAGCAATCTTTCGCGGGCCGTGGAAGGCGCCATGGACGAGTGCTTCGATCAAGAGACTGTCGTGCTCACACCGGCGGCCAAGGATGCGAACTTCCAGGTACGCTCAGCCCATGAAGCTCTGATGGTCTTGGGCTCGTCTAAGAACGCTTGTTCGCTGCCCTTCGGCAGGGACGAGAGAATCTATGGCGTGGTGACTTTGGAACGCTCCCTGGAGGATCCCTTTAGCAGCAAAGAGATCGACTTGGTGGATGTTGCGTTGGGTTATGCAGGTCCGCTGCTCGAGTTAGAGCGCCGCGCCGAGCGCGGGATGCTCAAATTGACTTGGGCCGGGATGCGTGGGGTTGGGCGCAAGTTGGTCACTCCGGGAAGCCCAGCCTTCAAGGGCGCCCTGCTTGCTCTCCTTGTGATCGTTCTCTTCTTCTCATTCGCCAAGGGAACCTACCGGGTCAAGGCCGACGCAGTGGTCGAGGCCACACAGCAACGAGTGATCGTCGCGCCCTTCCCCGGCTATGTGGCGGAGGCTCCGTTGCGTGCCGGCGACATCGTGCACAAAGGGGACTTGCTTTGTCTCCTGGATGATCGCGACTTGAAGTTGGAGCGTGGTCGGTTGGCTAGTCAACGCGAACAGTACGAGAAGCGCTACAACCAAGCGCTGGCAAAGCGCGAAGCGGCGCAGGTCAACATCATCCGCGCACAGATCGATCAGATCACTGCGCAACTAGAATTGACCATCGATCAACTCGCGCGCACACGCGTCTTGGCACCTATCGATGGCGTGGTGGTTGAAGGGGATCTTAGCCAAGCCTTTGGCAGCCCCTTAGAGCGCGGACAAATTCTCTTTCAGGTCGCGCCCTTGGATAAATTGCGCTTGGTCTTGCTGGTCGACGAGCGCGATGTTGAATTCGTCGAGATCGGCCAGAGCGGCAACTTGGTGCCGACCAGCTTCCCGGGTGAAGACGTTGCCTTCAGCGTGACTAGGGTGACCCCAGTCTCCGCCGCCATGGAGGGTGCCAATGTCTTCCGTGTTGAGGCGCAGCTATCCACCGAGCAGCTGGGCGGTCTCCTACCTGGCATGGAAGGTGTGGCCAAGATCGATACCGCGCCCCAACTCTTGGTTTGGAATGTGGCGCACGAGGGGGTCGATTGGCTCCGGCTATTCCTTTGGAAGTGGTCGCCTTGAGCGCAAGTCAAGAGAGTGCGCGCCAGCAAGCGAGTGGTGCCCTATTCAGTGATTCCTGGCATCGGGTTGCAGACCTGGGGCTACGTTTGCGTTCACACCTCGCGTTTCACCGGCACCGGTATCGGGGACAGCTCTGGTATGTGCTTGGGGACCCGTCGGGGGATCGTTATCACCGCTTTACGCCCAGAACTCACCGCTTGCTGCAAAGGCTCGACGGCACGCGGACGGTAGACGAAGTATGGCGCGATGCCTGCGAAGCTGACGGCGACGAGGCGCCGACACAATCGGAGATGATCGGGCTTCTGTCGCAACTGCACAATGCGGATGCCCTCGTCGGAGACGAAAGCCCCGATGTCCAGGAGGTCTTCAAGCGCTACGACACGCTGAAGCGCCGCAAATTCATGGGCAAGATTATGAGCCCGCTCTTCATGCAGTTTTCCCTGATGGATCCAGAGCGTTTTCTACAGCGCACCATCGCAAAGGTACGTTGGGTTTTCGGTCCCGTGGGTCTGGCTATCTGGCTACTGGTGGTGGGAGTTGGGGCCGCACTGATCTCTGTCAACTTCACGGAATTAACCACCGGTTTCTCCGACCGCGTCTTCGCGGCACAAAACCTGTTGGTGCTGGGACTCGTCTACCCCTTCGTCAAGGTCTTGCACGAGTTTGGGCACGCCTACACGGTCAAGCGTTATGGTGGCGAGGTCCACGAGTTGGGCGTGATGTTGATGGTCTTGATGCCGCTGCCGTTCGTAGACGCTTCATCAGCCTCGACCTTCCCGTCCAAGCGCGAACGCATCGTGGTTGGAGCGGTGGGGATCCTGGTCGAGCTGTTCGTGGCAGGACTGGCGGCCATGGTGTGGGTCAGCGTGGAAGAGGGCTTGGTGCGCGCCGTCGCCTACAACGTCATCCTGATCGCTGGCTTTTCAACGCTGGTCTTCAATGGCAACCCTCTGTTGCGCTACGACGGCTACTACATCCTCTCCGACCTAATAGAGATTCCGAATCTGCGTCAACGCTCCAACGCATACTTGATGTGGATCGGTGAGCGCTACCTATTCCGCAATACGAATGCTGTACGCCCGGATGGAACTCGAGGGGAGCACCGTTGGTTTGTGGGTTTTGGAATCGCCTCGCTCATCTACCGGGTCATTGTTCTCTCAGGAATCATCTTCCTGATAGCCAGCCGCTTCTTCTTCCTCGGGAGCGCCTTTGCACTCTGGTCGATCATCACTTGGGTGGGCCTGCCGCTGTCGCGCGCGTTGACCTTCCTCTTGGTTGGGCCGCGATTACAAGCCGTTCGAGCGCGAGCCTTGGCGACATCGGGACTGGTGGCCCTGGGCTTAGGGCTTGTCTTATTCGCCCTTCCGATGCCGAGCAACACGCTCGTGGAAGGAGTCCTTTGGATTCCTGACGGCTCCTTAGTGCGTGCCAATGCCGATGGCTTTGTGCATGAAATCCTGGCACGAGACGGCGAGATGGTGACCATTGGTCAAGCCCTGGTCGTTTGCAAGGATCCTTCGTTAGTGGCGCAGCGCGACAGCATTGCAGCGCGGCTGGCTGAACTGCAGGCGCGTTATACAGGAGCTCGCGCCGACGATCGCGTGGCCGCGGCGGAGTTGCGTGTTCAGATAACCGAGGGACAAGCGCAGCTTGATGCCATCGAAGAGCAATTGAGCGAGTTAACCATCGTTGCTCCATCGGACGGGCAGCTGGTGTTCAGTTTAGCAGAACGTTATCCAGGCCAGTTCCTGCAGCGTGGTTCTCCTCTTGGACAGGTCATCGACTTCGCGGACCTTCGAGTTCGCGTTGTTGTGCCTCAAGATCAAGCGGACTTGGTACGGCGCGATTCGTCGAAGATCCGCGTACGCCTGATCAACAATCCATCGCAGGTCGTCGAAGCAGAGCTCCTGCGGCAAGTTCCTGTGGGCCGAGAGCGCCTGCCGAGTAGCGCCCTGGGTAGCTTCGGTGGTGGCGATATCGTCATCGACCCGCGTGCGGAGTCCGGAGACATGGCCCTCGACCCGATGTTTGAGTTTGAGCTAGGGATGATCGGCGCTCCACAGGTACCGGGGGCTGGAGCCCGTGTTTATGCACGATTCGAACACGAATGGAGCCCCTACGGACCGCGCATGGTTCAAACGGTGCGCCAACTATTCCTCTCGAGGTTTGACTTTTAGGTCATGAAAATTCGTGACGGGATCAGCACCGGTGCTTACGCAGAACAGGAGGTTGCAGATGCCTCCGCGCTCAGCAATCGGATCACTCGCCTAAGGCTGATGGTCAGCAGCTACGCCGATCCTCGTACTCGTTTCCATTGGTTGCTTGGAGTTGTTCGCCGTCATACGGAACGTTTCGGCGCCATGAGCGATGAACGCTTGAAGGGCTTCGGCCGAGAGCTGCGCGGCAAA
Organism: Planctomycetota bacterium; assembly: GCA_047639675.1. Taxonomy (GTDB): domain Bacteria; phylum Planctomycetota; class UBA1135; order UBA1135; genus JABACD01. The sequence continues at coordinate 27,879 of JBLIOI010000009.1, forward strand.
CTGGTGCACCAGGGTGAAACCCGTGAGTTGAGTGGTGAGTGTCTTGCGTGGATTCGAGAAACCGCCAAGCGTACGCTCGGACAGCAGCCCTTCGACACGCAAACGCTTGCAGCCCTTGGCATGTTGCGCGGAGCCTTTGTGGAAATGGCGAGTGGTGAGGGTAAGTCCATTGCACTCAGCATGGCAGCTGCCACGCGAGCCTTGGGCGCTGTTCCTGTCGAGATCATTTTTGCTCGAGAGGATCGCGCAAGTTTGGCTTTTGAGACCCAGAAACCCCTCCTGGAAGCCTTGGGCCTGAGTGTTGGCTTGGTCACACGCGATCAGCCTAGCCGAGAGAAGCAAGAAGCTTACGCCTGCGATGTCACCTACGTCTGCTCCTTTCAAGGGGTCTACGACTACCTGCACGACCGCGTCACAATGGGGAATGTGCAGGGCCGCCTGCGCCTGGGCCTCGAGGCTTTGCTGCAGGGGAAAAGGGCGCGCAAGAGCCAGTTGTTCTTGAATGGGCTGCATAGTGCATTCATCGATGATGCGGATCAGGTTTTGATCGACGATGCGCAACGTCCGGTTTCGATCTCGGACGGTTCGACATCGAACGAGCTGCAGGTTGCGCGCGAGCAGGCCTTGCGTTTGGCCGACGAGTTGCTGCTCGGCGAGCACTATGATTTAGATCTTGAAGGTTTCCGCGTGCGCTGGACCCCTTCCGGAGAGAGGGCGCTTGAAGAGAGGGCGGGGGCGCTGGGTGGCACCTGGAACCGCCCAGAGTGGCGACTCAAGTTGGTGGGGGATGCACTCGCCTGTCAACACCTCTGGCAACGCGGCGTCACCCATGATGTTCAGGCTGGCAGATTGTCTCTCTTAGATGCTGGTCGCAAGCGACTCGGTTCACGTGCCGGCGAGATCTTGCCATTCTTGTCGCTCGTCGAAGGACTAGGCAACGGGCCCGCGACAGACGCTTTGCGCCGCATGAGTTTACCGCGCTTCTTTGCTCGGTACTTGCGCGTCGCCGGTATCTCATCAACCCTGCGCGAGGTTCGCTCCGAACTCTCTGCAAGCTATGAAGTTCCCGTGCTGCGTGTTCACCGTCGCAAGTCGAATGCACCTAAATTTGCTGAGCGTAGCTCGTGGGTTGACCAAGAGTGCGCCCAGCGAGCTCTCGATAACTGTCTCCTCGAAGTCTCTTCACAAGGCGATGCAGCCTTGGTCGCCATGCGCTCGGACAGAGAGGCTGGCGAAGCTGCCGAACGTCTGATTGCCCTCGGAATCGACGCCCACTTTGCAGCGCCCGATAATGACGTAGAACTCTTTGAACAAGCCGGTGACTCTGGGCGGGTGACCATCATTACTTCGCGTTCGCTGCGCGCCGCTCGTGTGATCGACCCGGCCAGGTTGCACGTGATTGCCGCGCAGCCCTTGGAAACACGCCGTATCGAGCGACTTTTCTACGGCCATGCGGCCGGTTCGTTGATTGAGCGTCCCTTGCGGTCCTTCACGTCACTTACTGATGAGTTGATGGATTTGCACGCTGAGAGCGCAACCCTCGGAGTGTTCCTGCGCTTGGCGCGCAGTGACGGACGCTTACCTGAAAAGTGCTTGCGGTTCCTCGTGAACCGCGCACAGGATAGAGTTGAGCGACAGTTGCGTCAGAGGCGTACCCAAATTCTTCAAGCAGAGAAGCAGCATGGAATGGCCTTGGCATTTGGTGGTGGAGACAAGTAGTTACGAGGAATGAATATGAGAAAAATCATCCAAACCAGCGCCGTGATCTTGGCGAGTGTGTTCATGGCCCACACGCCTGCAGCCTCCTTGCCCTTGGAGGTCGCCGTCGTACCTGTACGCATCCCAGAGTCGATCGAACTCGACGGTTTGATCGAGCCCTCCGCTGACCTCAATATCGGTGCTGAAGTTGACGGCGTGGTTGCAGAGATCCTGGTTGAACGAGGGGATCACTTGAATGCTGGTGATGTCATTGCTCGTCTCGAGTCCGAGCTCGAAGAGGCTCAAATGGAAATTGCAGTCGCGCGGGCCGAGTCAACAGCCCAGGTCGAATCTGCAACGACTGCTGTTGATCTCAGTCGTCAGCGAGCCAAGCGCCAGCGCCAGCTTTTTGAAGAGAAGGTCGTCAGCTGGATTGTCTTGGAGGAGTCCGAAACGGAGTTGCGCCTTGCAGAACTACAGTTGATAGTGGCCAAGGAGAATCAGCGTATGGCCCAACTCGAAGTTAAGCGCACACGTGCCTTGCTTGAGCGGCGCACGATTCGTTCTCCGATATCGGGCGTAGTTGTCGCGCGCTTTCTTGGGGCCGGTGAAATCGTCTACCGCGCCAATCGGGATCAGATTGTGCGCATCGCTCAAATTGATCCGCTACTCATCGAGATCATCGCACCGCTCGCAGTGCACGGCCGATTGGCGGTGGGTGACAAGGTGACCGTCTTGCCCGATAGCCCTGTAGGAGGCAGCTATCAGGCGGTAGTGACGGTCGTCGACAGTGTGATCGATGCCGCCAGTGGAACGCTCGGCGTTCGCTGCGAGCTTCCTAATCCCGAGGGCTCTCTTCCTGCTGGCCTACGCTGTCGGGTTGTCGCCACCCTGCGCTAGATTACGGGCGATGCAGATCCTCTTCGTACATCCCAACTTCCCGGCGCAGTTTGGGCCTTTCGCGCGCCGGATGGCGCTGCGCAGCGATCTAGATGTGGTGTTCGTATCCCGCAACAAGGAGGGTCAGCATGATGGTTTGCGTTGTCTACGCTTCGAGCCAAGGAGTGGCGCGACCAAGGCGACTCACTACTGCTCCCGTACCTTCGAGAACTCGGTTTGGAATGCGCATGCTGTTTTTGAAACTTGTCAGCGCACGCCAGATCTAAAACCCGATGTGATCGTGGGGCACAGCGGCTTCGGAACCACCGCCTTCCTGGGGGAGTTGTTCGACGCGCCGATCGTAAACCTCTTCGAGTACTGGTACCGCGGGCGCGGCTCGGACATGGATTTTCGACCGGAGTTCCCGCCGCGCGACTTGGACTTTCTACGTTCGAAATCGCGCAATGCGATGATCCTGATGGACTTGCAGGAATGCGCAGCCGGCTACGTGCCGACCGCTTGGCAGAGGAGCCTATTTCCAGCTGAATGGCAGCCCAAGCTCGAACAGATCCACGACGGAATCGACACTGAGTTCTGGAAGCGTCGACCGCGCTCCGCTCAGGTTGCTGGTGTGAACCTGCCCGCGGAGGCGCCGGTGATCACCTTCGTCGCCCGCGGATTGGAAGCGATGCGCGGCTTCGACATTTTCATGCAGGTAGCGCAGCGCATCGCACGCGCGCGGCCCGAGGCGCACTTCTTAGTGGTCGGTGGGGATCGCACGCACTACGGGAATGACCTTCGTCATATCAAACACGAGAGCTTTCGCGAACACGTGATGGCTGAGCAAGCCCCCCAGATTCCCAACATGCACTTTTTGGGGATGGTGGATAAAAATACCCTCGTAGATGTATTTTCCGCCAGCGACTTGCACATCTATCTGACCGTGCCATTCGTGCTCTCCTGGTCGCTCTTGAACGCCATGTCCTGCGAGACGGTGGTGCTCGGATCGAGAACCGCTCCGGTGCAGGAGGTCGTTACAGAGGGGGAGACGGGGTTCTTGGCAGACTTCAGTGACGTTGGAGCTCTCACGGAGAAGGCTCTGGCGGTTTTGGATGAGCCCAATGCTCATCGCGATCTTGGCCGCCGTGCCCGATTGCAAACAATCGAGCGCTACTCTGTGGAACACAACTATCCGAAGTTCTGTTCCCTATTGAGTCGCGTCACGGGGCGCGACTCGCTTTAGCACTGACCGTCCTAGTTGCCGATCGTGTCGCCGCCCACTGCACGCGGGAGGAGATCACCATTGGCCTGGAAGCCGCGGGTGAAGGGCAAGTCTGCTACCTGCAAGGTACGAACCCCTTCGCTGAGTACGGCGATGAAGGCCGGATCGGGGAAGCTGACTGCGGATGAGCTAGCAACGCCACCGTTGATACGAATCCAGCCAGTGTTCAGATCAGGAAAGCCGAAGATCTCGTCGGGATCATCGTTCGTGAAATTTTGCAGGTACAAGTTGTCAAAGACTGCGGAGATGTCCGTCAGCATGACCTTGTCCCAGCAATTGAAGGTGTACTCGGAAGAGAAGACTTCTTCGTTGTCATTGTAGATCAAGAAGTCGAGAGTCGTCTCGAACTGGGTTCCGCCGGTCAAGCTAATCAAGTGCAGCCACGAAACGTGCTGATAGGCTTGGCCGAAGAAGCGCGGGATGATGATTTCATCCGCTGCCATCGAATACTCCTCGCCGTTCAAGTCGCGATAGCCGTCGCCATCGATGTCTGTTTCATCCAAGAGGGCCAAGGATTCTGCAGCCTGGAAGACTGTGGGATTCACGCCGTAGTCGAGAACGTAGATCGTGTCGACTTTGATCATGCTGCCGACCAAGTAGTCGAAGGCCACCGGCTGGTTCGTCACCAGGTCCTTGGCAAAGGCGTAGACGTAACCCTGTTCCAGTTGCGGGTTGTGTTCCTTGGTGAGGAAGGTGAACTGATCGTTCGGAGTCAGTGTCTCCGTCCGATTGAACTCGCTGCAGGTGATTTCTTCCCCACCATTGAGCAGGCGACCGATGTAAACGAACTCGACTTTGATCCCGTGATCAGAGCTGGTGTTCGTCACTGTGATGACGTTGGTAACCCCGGCCCGGTTGTCGAATTCTGAGAAGACCATCAGGCTTCCCGCGGGGTTGTTCTGGGCTGAGGCAAGGCTAGCGCACAGGGTCATCGCGGTAATCGCGGCTGTTAGGGACCGTGCAGAGAGCGTCAGGGTGTGAATCATGATGGTGGGGCCTAGGGGCCTAGGGGACCGCAGCACAGCCAGGGAACGCCATTGGTTGGCATTGGTGGCGCTGTATTAGCCTTAGAATCGGGGTGGCAAGGAAGTCGCAATGGGTAATTATCCCATGCCTGGCTGATCTGGCAAGCGTAAAAGTAGCCGGAATTGTGAGTTTGGACTCAGAACCTGAACCTAATCGGGTGTCGATCAGCATTAGGCAAAAACAAGTTCCACTCACCTGCTGGAGGTCGCCACTCTTGCGCAATCCCGGGACTGACGAACGCTGAATCTGCCGCTTAAGCTGCGTCTCAGGTTCTCTATCGGAGAGGCACAGGCCGCCGGGGGATAAAGAGCCGTTCGACAGGGATAATAGCTAGCGTTCCAAAAGCCCTTCTACACAGCGCATAACGTTCAATCCGTCGCGCAAACTGGGAAGCCGGTTGGGATTGCCGCGCAGGAGCTGGGCGAGTTCGTCCAATTGGGATGGGGCGCCCTCTGACTCACCGGGCTCGAGTTCCAAGACTTCCCAAGGCCCGCCGTCCGAAGTCGAAACCTTGGCCCAGTCCTCAACACGGTAGCTGCGGTTCTCGCAATAGAGGGTCCAGCGATTGAAGTCCGGCGCGCTCCCTCCGGCTCCACCCGTCAAGGAGAGGGGTACTTCACCTGCCAAGAGATCGGCGACCACGCGAGTCTCGCCGCTTCCGGCGGAGCGGGTAACGCTCGAGTACTTCACTTCCAAGGGAGCGAGTAAGCGTTGCGAGAGATAGGCAAAGTGCGAGAAGACTTCACGAAGAAACCCTCCTTCAATGTCGCCTGCGAGCCAAGGGCCGGCCTTATGCCAGGTGCGTGGCCACTGGGAAAAGTGCAAGGTAACTTCAGCGCGCAAGATCTTCCCGGCCGTTCCGTCCGTCAGTTCCCGTTCAAAACGGTTTAGCCCAGGTAGGGTGGCAAATGGAAAGTTGAGGGCAGAGGGCTGGGCACTCTTCTCTGCCAAGTCCACGAGTTCCTCGGCCCTCTGCAAGTCAACTGCCAGAGGCTTCTCCAGCCACAGAGGTCTCTCGCTATCGAAGACGGCTTTGGCCAAGGTCAGGTGACTGGTCGGTGGCGTGGCTACGTAGATGAAGTCTAGGTCAGTTCGTCGGAGCAGCGCATCCAGGCTGTCTGCTTCGGCGAAACCAAACTCTGCCGCCACACTTTGTCGGGTGTGCCCATCGAGATCGAAGCCCGCCAGCGCTACAAAGCCTTCATGCGCCGCAAAGCTGCCGAGCATGCGTCTGCCCATCAATCCAAGTCCAACAACGCCAACGCGCAGTGGAGTGTCCTTGCTTGTGCTCATGGCTTGGAGCTTAGCGAGGAAGCGTCCGGGTATCCCTAAGGAAAAGTCAGTGCGACTCGTTCTCTTTGACGATCCCGCGCCCGGCGGTTCGCTCGGTGAACTCGCGCAAGAAGGCGTCGCACTGTGGGAGCGGGATGTCGAGCCAAAGGACGACCTCCGCGCCATACTCGGCCTTTTTGGGCTCGAAATCAAACTCGGAGAGCAGGCCTTGAATGGGGCCAGAGCACTCGTAGGCATACTCAAATTTGAAGTGGCGCTTGAGTGTGACGACAACGGTTTCCGCCAAGTCCAGGGCTTCGGCTGCTGCGCCGCCGTAGGCTCGAACCAAACCGCCAACGCCCAATTTGGTCCCACCGAACCAGCGTGTAACCACTACGGCCACGTCTACCAATTCGCGTCCATCGATGGCTTGTAGCAAGGGTTTGCCCGCGGACCCAGAAGGCTCGCCATCGTCCGAATAGCGAAAGGCTTGACCCGTCAGGCCAAAGCGCCAGGCGGAACAATGGTGGCGCGCGTCATGAAACTCGCGCCGCACTCGTTCCACCAATTCTTGCGCCTCCTCCGTATTCGATGCGGGAGCGACGGTTGCAAGAAACCTGGAACCCTTGACCTTGTCCGTCTCGTGACGAAATTGGCTCTCTAGGGTGCGGTAGGTTTCGATGGCCAAAGCTTTAGCGGGTGAGCTCTGCGCCTTGGGCTGAGTCGAGAAGACGAACGACTAAACGTACTGTACGAGTCAGCTTCTCATAGTCGATCTTCTCGTAAGTGTCCGTCGGCTTGTGATAGTCCGGGTGATCTCCACTGGACAAGAATACGACCGGGATCTCCAAGTTGTCGTTGAAGTTCATGTGGTCGGAGCGCCGCCAATATTCATCCTGGCCTTGCAATTCGGCAAAGCCTTCGCTTGGCGCGAGTTCATAAGCGAGTCCCGCCAATGAGTTGAAGGCCTCGTGCTCGCGGCTCGGTGTGATGTAGAGTTCGTCGCTCTCCGTCCGGCCGATCATGTCGATATTGATATCAAGCACTGGCTTGCAACCTTCGGGCAGCCATGGATCCAGTGTCCAAACCTTTGAACCCCAAAGTCCCTTCTCTTCGCCGGACACCCAGATGAGGAGCACTGAACGTTTCATCGGACCGTAGGCTTTCAAAGCTTCGGCGACGGCCAAGAGTCCAGAAGTGCCCGATGCGTTGTCGTCGGCGCCTGGATGAATGGCGCCCTTCATGACGCCCACATGATCGTAGTGAGCTGAAACGATCATGACTTCCTTAGCGAGTTCCGGATCGGACCCAGGCCAGAAGGCACAGACGTTGCTGACTTCGGTGCTACCCAGGTCCACTTCACGTTTCTCGTGGACAGTAAGATCCAAGTCCAACCCGGCAGGTGGGTAGGCTCCCTCCCAGGTGGCATTTGCTTGTTCGAATAAGCGTGCGCCGCTTGCGCGCGATAGCATCACAACCGGCGGCTTTGTGCCTTGCTCGGGCACAATGATGCTCGCGCTGGCTCTGTTTCTGACGCTCTCCGTACGCTTGGCAAACTTCTTTTGGTAAGTGTCTCGGTCGTACCGGGGACCAGGGGTGGCGATGACTCCAATGGCTCCAGCAATCATGCAGCGTTCGATTGGGCGACGAGCCGAGCGACCGCGATCAAGGACGAGAGCCCAGGCTCCTGTGAGATCGAGGTCCTCGATCTCTTCCTCGCTGCCTTCGCCAACGCAGATCACTCCACCGGATTGCTCCAAGGGAAAGGACTGCTTGGACATGCGAAAGTAGTAGTCCTCGCCGAAGATCAAGCGTTGTGCTGACTCAGCAGCCTGGAGATCGACGTAGCTCTCGTTCAGGTCCAATCGCGGGCTAAAGACCGGATAGTCGTAGAACCAACCGTTTGATGCTCCCGGAGTGAAGCCCAAGCGTTGTACGCGCGAGCGTAGGAAGAGCGCGGCGACTTGCAACTCCGGACTGGGCGTTTCGCGTCCTCGCATGTCCTCACTGCTTAGGAAACGTAAGTCCGCTCGTAAGTGATGGGGCTGAACCGAATCAAGCGCTTTTTCTAACTGTGCTTCGTTCGTGTGCGCGCAGACAGGCAATACGGCGGGGATCAGTAACAGAAGTGCATGCAGCATAGAGTCGGTTCGAAGGTGGGTAGCGGCCTAGTCCTCCGCCGAGAGCGGCGCGGCACTGGGAGCTAAGAAGAAGCGCCCGATCTGCGCTTCAAAGGCATCACCATTTTCCCGTATGAAGGCGAAGGAGCCTTCCATCGTGCCCCATTCGGTCGGCATCGAGGATCCGCTGACATATTCGTAACTCTCGCCTGGTTGCAAGAGCGGCTGTTCGCCGACCACGCCTTCGCCTTGGACTCGGCGCTCACCATTGTCGGCGTCGATAATAATCCACTCGCGCGAGATGAGTTGGGCGGGTGCGCTGCCGTCGTTGGAAATTCGCACGCGATAGGCGTAAGCGAAGCGACCTACATCGGGCGATGAGCGATCGGGTAGGTATTGAGCACCGACGCGAATGCGGATGCCTTCGGTGGTGACGTCGGAGTGACCGTTCTGCATGGGGGTGTTAGGATGCGTTTGCTAGGCTGGCGGAATGCCGATAATTGATATTACGATGGTGGAGGGGCGAGGTGATGAGGTAAAGCGAGTCTTGATGCGCGAGATTACAGAACTCGTCGTCAAAAGGCTCGAAGTGCCATCAACCTCAGTGCGCGTCGTGGTACGCGAAGTACCTGCAAAGCATTGGTGCGTCGGTGGTGTGACGAAAGACCAAATGTAGCCAGGCTAGATCAAGATGTGAGCCAAGGCATCGACTAGGTAGCTCGGATCGTCCGTTCCACAAGTCTCACGGATCGAGTGCATGCTGAGTTGCGGGTTGCCGACGTCGACGCAACGAATACCCAAGCGGCTGGCCGTGATGGGACCGATCGTCGAGCCGCAGCCCATGTCTGTACGCATCACCCACTTTTGCACGGGAACGTCTGCCGCTTCACAAGCGAGTTCGAAGGTCGCCTCGGTGGAACTCTCCGTAGCGTACCTCTGGTTCGCGTTGACCTTGATGACTGGACCGGCGTTGATCGCCAAATTGTGATCGGGGTCGTGGCGCTCCGGATAATTCGGGTGCGTTGCGTGGGCCATGTCGAGAGAAACGCACAGGGACTTGGCGATCGCACGATGGTAATCGTCGCGCGTGCCTCCACGGGCGAAGACCGATCGTTCGAGCAAGTCCGCGAGCATCGGGCTGGTCGCGCCTGCTGCGGAACTGCTGCCCACCTCCTCGTGATCAAAGAGTGTCATCACGGGAATCTCTTGCAGCTCTTTTCCGCTCGATGTTGCGTTGATCAAGGCTTCCAATGAGCAGAAACTTGAACACAGGTTGTCGAGGCGTGGCGCGCTGACAAATTCCTTGTCGACGCCGAAAATTGATGACTCTTGGATATCGTGGCACATGGCTTCCCAACTCAGAATGGAGTCAGGTGCAACGTCAAGCTCCTCGGCAAGCCAATCGCGCAGCCCACGCTCGCCTTTGGTTCCCAGGCCCCAAATCGGTTGCATATGAGTTTGCTTGTTGAGCAAGAGCCCCGCGGTGTTGATCTCGCGGTCCAGGTGAATGGCGAGTTGCGGTACTTTTAAGACCGGGCGTGTGATCAGAAATAAGCGCTCTTCGTGGCCGTCGCCTGAACGTAGCTGGACGCGGCCGCAGAGACCCAGATCTCGGTCGAGCCAAGAGTTGAGGAGCACGCCGCCATAGACCTCGACACCTAGCTGGCGAAAACCGGCTTCTCCCGAGTCTGGCCGCGGCTTGACGCGCAGATTCGGGCTATCGGTGTGGGCTCCCAGAATGCGAAAGCCGGAAGTCGGGCTGTGATGCTCCGCAACGGCCCAAGCCATCAAACTGCCTCCACGCACAACAAAGTACTGTCCCGGCTTCGAGTCCCAAGCCTCGACCTCCGCCAATCGCTGGTAGCCCTGGGCTTCCAGCTCGGAGGCCGTGGTCGCGCAGGCGTGATATGGCGAGGGAGATGCGTCGATGTAGGCCAGCATTTTGCGGGCGACGTTGGTATCGGCTGCTTTCATGGCAGGGAATGTAAACGCAACCCAGGCCTCTCTCCAAGGCTCGCTGTTGATTCCGTGCGGCGCATGAGCAAACTGTTGGAGACTGCCTGGGTTCAGTGTGGAATTCGACCGGGACTAATTATAGGTACGCGAACGAGAGAGGGGCTCCTCAGCTGGATCGCTGGCGTAAGGCGTGCTCTAGAAGCCAGATATAGCCTCATCTGGCGACCAGTTCCACACCGATGGCATGCCGTCTCAAACTGTTTGCTCCGCCAAGCCCCAAATCCGTGCATTATGACTCAATCTTCGAGATCGCTCATTGTCCTGTGCCTATCGCTCCTCGCGCTGGCCTGCCAATCCAGCGCTGTTTCTGACTCTCCTTCGGCGGTGGAGGAGTCAGGTGCAAGCCAGTCTTTCGAGGAGCACGTCGCCGGACTTGAGCATCAGGAAGGGCTCTTTGACCTTTGGCTCGATCGATCGGGCGGGCGCGTTTGGTTAGGGCTGGGGGGCGCAGAGAGCGCGCCGCTTGACGCTCCTGCAGGTTGGTTGGCGGAGTGCCTCTACGTCGAAGGATTGGCGACGGGGCTCGGTTCCAATGATGTGGGACTCGATCGCGGCCAGTTGGGCGAGACCCGCCTGGTCTTCTTTCGCCAGCTTGGCGAGCGCGTTTTTATCGAAGCGCCGAATCTTGCCTTCCGCGCGCGCAGTACCGATGCCAATGAACGGCGCGCGGCCCGTGAGTCCTTCGCCAGTTCCGTTTTGTGGTCGGGGGAGGTCACGGCGCGCTCAGCGAGCGGTAAGGTGCTCGTCGACATCACTTCATTTATCGTTCGCGACGCCCACGGCAGTGCGCGTTCTTTGCAAGTGGACGGAGGGTCTTGGCGCTTGGACTTGGAGCGTTCCTTTCTTGAGCCCGATAGCACTCTGGCTTTCGTTGACAACATCGAACTCGAAGCGCGCCTGACCTTTGCCGGAGAAAGTGCCGGTCGCGAGGTGCGTGAAGTAGCGCCGGATTCCTCGAGCGTGAGCCTCGTTCAGCACCATTCCTTCGTGCGACTTCCCGACGATCAATACGAGCCGCGCGCTTGGGACCCGCGCAGCGGTAGCTTCTCGACGGGCTTCATCGATGTGGCAGCTGCGCCCGCCGAACCCAATCAAATTCGCTTCGCCGTGCGACATCGGATGCGAAAAGTGGATCCGAATCTTGCACTTTCCGAAGCCGTTGAACCGATTGTCTACTACGTAGATCGCGGCGCCCCTGAACCGATTCGTTCGGCCTTGATCGAAGGAGCGTCCTGGTGGAACCAGGCTTTTGAAGCTGCGGGTTACAAAGATGGCTTCCGCGTCGAACTCTTGCCTGAAGGTGTGCATCCCCTGGATGTGCGCTACAACGTGATCGAATGGGTGCACCGTTCAAGTCGCGGCTGGTCCTACGGAACAGGCGTGAGCGATCCACGCACAGGCGAGATGATTAAGGGCCATGTGGTGCTGGGCTCCTTGCGCGTTCGCCAAGATCGAATGATCATCGAAGGCCTGATTGGGACGGAACTTTCGGGTAGCGGACAGGCGAACGATCCGGTCGAAGTCGCCCTGGCTCGCATTCGGCAATTGGCTGCACATGAAGTCGGCCATACACTAGGACTTGCACACAATTTTGCCGCGAGCACCTATGACGGTCGCGCCTCCGTGATGGATTATCCCGCGCCGCGTGTGCGCTTGGCGGGGGGGCAAGGCACTTTGGATATGTCAGATGCGTACACTCGTGAAATAGGATCTTGGGATCTCTTCACAGTTTCGCACTTGTACGCAGATTGTGCGGATGGCCTAGAGGAGAGCTCTTTCTTGGAAGGGCTACGCATCGCAGCCGAGTCTCAAGGCATGCTCTACCTCAGCGATGCGGATACGCGTCCGTCGGGTGCTTCCGACCCTCGCGCGAATTTGTGGGACAACGGCAGCGATCCCTTGGTTGAGCTAGAACACTTGCTCAAGGTGCGCCGTGTTGCCTTGCAAAACTTCGCTGTAGACCGCTTGGCGACCGGCGAGTCGACGGCCCTTTACGAGGAAGTCCTAATCCCCTTATTCCTGATGCATCGCTACCAGGTTGTTGCCGTTTCAAAGATGATCGGTGGACAGATGTACGAGCACTCATTGGTAGGGGATGGACGCGACACACCAACTGTTGTTTCCGCCGAACGTCAACGTGCCGCCTTGCGTGGGCTCTTGACGACTCTCCAGCGAACGCACAACTTGCCCGATCCTATTGCCGATTTATTGGCACCGCGCACGATGGTCGCGGGCAGGCGGCGTGAACAATTCAGCGGGCGCACAGCACCGGCTTTTGATCGCAACGGCCTAGCGCAAGCCTCCCTGCGGCACACTGTGCGTGCGATGCTCGACCCGACTCGACTTGAACGGGTCCTGGAGCAACACGATTACGACCCAGCCCAACTCGGACTTGCGGAGCTCCTCGAAGCCTTGGTGCGCGACGGCTTCGAGGGGCAGGGAGCGGGTGCAGGGCAGAATTCCCCCCGGCGAAGTTCTGGAGCTCTCGCTGGGGTGGTCGCCGATGAGTTGTTGCTTCTTGCTAGCAACCCGCGCGCCTCGCAGCGCGTGCGCGATGAGTCCGAAGCGGCTCTTGTCCTGGCGCACGGGCGGACTCCGGATGCCTGGCTTCGTAAGCGAATTGTGCGTTTCTTGGAGCGCGGCTTTGACTCAGAATTGAGGGACACTCCCCCGCATTCCATGCCCCCGGGCAGCCCAATTGGCTGCTCGCAAGCCACCAGTAGCCCGTAACAGCCAGGTTTGAATCTCAGGCGACCGGAGACAGGCGGACCTCGTCGACCTACAGTACTGCCGCGCATGACCCCCCTGCGAACCTCGACCACGCGATTTGATGAGACGATTCTTTACTACCCTTGGCCTGTCCCTGCTCCCGTTTGTGTTCTGTGGTTTGGCCACAGCCTCGGGTGACGAGACTGCCGCTCCGCTGACCCGCGCCCTGGATTCGGTCACTGCCGATCACCTGCGCGCTGACCTATTCTTCATCGCGTCGGATGAGATGCGAGGGCGGGACACTCCGTCGCCGGAACAACGCATCGCAGCTCGCTACATCGCCGCGCGCCTCGAGCGCTTGGGCTTGAAGCCGGGCGCACAGGACGGTTGGTTCTGGGAGTATTCATTGCCGACTGTTGCGATGGATGGAACCCAGACGCATATGACAGCTAAGGTTGCTGATACCAGCACGGAGCTGAGGTTGGGTGTCGACTACGCCTTTAACAGCCTTGGCCACAAGAACATTGAGGTCACGGGAAAGAGTCTGGTCTTCGCCGGGACCTGCAACGAGGAGGACCTGGAGAAGTGCGACCTTGAGGATCGTTGGGTCGTCGTCGAAAGCTCGGACCTAAGCACCTTCAAGGTTTCCTCGAACGTGCGCAAGGCGAAAGGGCTCGGGATCATCATGATTCCCGGGGCGACACTCGACGATGAAGCCATGCAGGAAAAGGTCGCCAGTTACGCAGCTGCAGCTCTCCTGGGGAAACTGGGTACTAGTCGTGGTAACGGGAAAGCACGGCCGTTTGTCCATATGACCAACTCGGGCATCAACAAGCTCTACACGCTCGCTGGTATGAGTTCTCCCAAGCTCGGCGATGTGATCAACGTGGAACTCACGGAGTCCCGCAAGGTCATCGAAGATTCCCAAGCTGGGCTCGAAAACGTGGTCGGGATCTGGCCTGGCAACGATCCCAAGCTAAAGAACGAGTTGATCATTATCTCTGCCCACTACGATCACGTGGGAACGAATTCAGATGGCATCCACAACGGCGCGGATGACAACGGCAGCGGCACGGTAGGCTTGATGTCAATCGCTGAAGCCCTGGTCAACTACGGCCCAATGCGCCGGTCAGTCATGGTGATGTGGGTCTCCGGCGAGGAGAAGGGCCTGCTTGGATCAGCGGCTTGGACCAAGGATCCCTACTTGCCCGATGGCTTGACCCCGGTGGTCAACATCAACATCGACATGATCGGTCGTAACGATCCGAACTCACTCTTGATCACGCCGACCAAAGACCATGAGGCCTACAACGGACTGACGCGCTTGGCTGAAGCCAACTGCAAGGAAGAGGGTTTCGACAACCTCGGTAGCGCCGACGCCTACTGGAGTCGCTCGGACCACGCGAACTTCTCGCGCAACCTGAAGATCCCGGTCGCCTTCCTTTTCGCGGATGTGCACGAGGACTATCACAAGGTCACGGACACGCCGGACAAGATCAATTACGACAAGATCCGGCGCGCCGCGCGCCTCGTCGTGCGCATGATCGATGGCCTCCAATCAGACTCTTTGAGTCTGGAATAGACGTCTAGGCTTGAAAGAACCCGCTTTCGGGTCTATTTTCGCATAGCCGAACGGCACTTGATTGCCTAGGCTTCGTGCCCGTATCCGTTGGCCTGATGGCCAAGCCCCTCCAGAGGAGAATCGAAAGAGATGACTCACGTCGTTGCCGAACCCTGCGTCAAGTGTAAGTACACCGATTGTGTCGATGTTTGTCCCGTAGACTGCTTTCGCGAAGGCGAGAACTTCCTGGTGATCGATCCCGACGAGTGCATCGATTGCGGCGCCTGTGTTCCCGAGTGCCCGACAGAAGCGATCTTTGCGGAAGAAGACCTCCCCGAGAAGTGGGAGAGCTACACCGACTTCAACACAAAGATGTCCGAAGACTGGCCGGAGATCACCGAGCAGAAGGATGCTCTGGAAGACGCGGACGAATGGAAGGAAGTTGAGGACAAGAAAGAACACCTCAACGAGAAGGCCTTCGAAGGTTAGATCTCAACTAAACTTCGATCAGATCAGCGCCTGTCGCCTCGGCTTGCCCGAAGCTACGGGCGCTTTTATTTTACTAGCAAGGCGTAGAGGCAAACGGCCGCCGCTGCATTGATCGAGAGTGAGTCAACGCCCTTCGCCATGGGGATCGTGATGCAGGCGTCGAGGCCTTCGACCAAGGCCTCGGACAATCCAAAGGCTTCGCTTCCCAAGAAGAGGGCGATGGCTTGGTCATTGATTTCTAACTTCCCCAGCGGAACACCACCTTGCGAGACGGCGCCGACGCTTAGGACGTCTTGCCTGCTCAGCTCACCGAGCAGGGCTTCGGGGCTTTCAAAGTGCAGGATGGGAAGCCGGAATAGGCTACCCATGGAAGTTCGCACCGCTTTGGGATGATAGGGGTCTGTCTTTCCGACTGCGACAAAGGCCTGCGATCCGGAGACCAGGGCTGTGCGCACGAGAGCGCCAACATTGCCGGGGTCTTCTGCATCGACGACGCAGACAATGCCAGGGCGAAAAGTCGAGCTATCGCGTGCTAGGCAGTCAGCGAGCGGGAGCGCTTCGGAGCGACGCACAAGGGCAAGAATGTCGCCATAGGTGCGTCCCCCGGTCAGCTCCTGAATCGTTGCGTCCGGGAGGATTAGAACTTCTAGGTCGGGGCTCTTTTGCAGGGCTGCGAGCAGCTCGCTTTCCCGTTCACTTGTCTTATTTGCGTAGCTCGTGCTCATTAGGACAGAGGCCAGGGGGGCCTGCGCGCGAACGGCGCGCTCCAAGAGCCGCGTGCCTTCAATCGCAAAATAGCCGAGCTCCTCCCGCCCGCCCGCGCTGAAACAGCGCCGCATCTCTGCCACGCGGCGGGCGATCCGCACTTGGCTATTTGCGCCGCTCAAAGCTTCGTTCGCCGCGTCCCAGGCTTCTTCTGCACACGCGCTTCGTACGCGCGGCAGTCCTCCCCGGAACTCTCCTTGACGTCGAGGTAGGGCATGCGCGACGACTTAAATTCGAAGGCCTGGCAGCCATGGGGGTGCCGGGATTCGTACGTGATGTAGTGCTTGAGGCAGGTTGCACAATCGGGTTGGGGGCTTTCCACGCGACAAGCTTCGTGAACTCACGGGCTGCGATCAAGGTCGAGCATCGACGCGCAGGCTCGAATGGGTGAGAATGTACCCATGGCCAAGAAGCGCGAACAAATCGACCTCGACCTGTCGGGGGGCAATCTGACCCACAATCCCTTCGCGGCGCTCGGCGGCGGGAAGAAACTGCCCGAGCCCGCGAAGACCGTGGCGCGCAAAGCCGTGCAAAAGGGGGCTCCTGCTAGCGCTTCTAAACTGCCGGCTAGCTCTTCTAAACTCGTGGTGCGCTTCGAAGCAAAGGGTCATGGTGGCAAGGTTGTGACTCGCATCAGCGGGCTAGACAAGAGTCCGGATGAGCTTGAAGTGCTCGCAAAGCTCTTGCGCAAAGCGATGGGCGCTGGAGCCCGGGCAATCGATGGTGATGTGCTGGTGCAAGGCAAACTGGTCGAGCGAGTCACAAAATGGCTGCAGTCGAAGGGTTACGGCCATGCCGTGCGTGGCAACTAGGCGTGCCTAACTCTAGTTTACAAGCCCCGCCGATTGGCAGCATCGAAGCTTGGGCATGGGATGTGATTCACGACGAGGATTTGGAACGCAAACTGAATCCGCCGAAGGTCCCGTCGCGATTCGCTGCGAGCTTCAGCGCTTGCAGGCCAACGCAACCCTCACGCCCCTCGCCGCTTCGAGTGGAGCCGCGCTCGCAAAAAACTCCACGCCCCGGTGCTTTGGTACGTGTCGAGCCGCGCGCCAAAATTTTGCATGTCTTCATGCATCACGAATTGCAAGCAGCCGAAATCTTCTGCTGGGCCTTGTTGGCCTTTCCCGATGCGCCCGAGTCCTTTCGCCGCGGGCTGCTCAAGATCGCACTCGACGAATTACGTCACGCGCGTTCTTACCGCGCACAAGTCAACCGCTTGGGATTCAAGCTGGGCGACTTTCCCGTCCGTGATTGGTTTTGGCAGTGCTTCGCCGCTTGCAATACACCGCTCGAATTTGTGGCCATGATGGGCGTCGGCTTTGAAGGCGGCAACCTCGATCACTGCGCGCTTTGGACACAACGTTTCCGTGATGTCGGAGACGAAGAAGGAGCGCTTTGTCAGGAAGTGATTGAGCGCGACGAGATCGAGCATGTCGCTTTTGCAGTGAGTTGGTTTCGCCGCTTTCACGGCTCCTTTGACTTTGAGAGTTGGCGCCACGAATTGCGCGGAACGGTTACGCCGACAGTGATGCGCGGGAAGCCTATGAATCCGGAAGCGCGCAAGGTGGCGGGGTTTGATGAAGAGTTCATGAGAGAGCTGACAGCATGGGACCGCAAGTAGTCTGGTTACTGAACTTCGAGGCTGACCATGAACTCGCGCATCTGGGGAGCTTTACAGCGAGCCGCGAGTTGCAGAGGCGCGTTCTTTTGGTACGCGAATTGCACAGTGCGCGCGTGATGCGGAATGGTGACCTGCTACTTGATTTGGAGGCCAAGTACGATGGGCTTTTGGGACGCGCTTGGTGTCCGACTCCATCGGCGCTAGCTGTTCTCTCGCGCGCGGGTTTACGGGTGGACCCGACTCCAGCCTTGGATGTCTTGCGCGAGACCAATGACCGCGCTTTCCATGCAAAGCTTGGGCAGATCCTGCCAGGGGGGATTTTCTCCCACGACTTGGAGCAGCTTGCGTCCTGTTGCGCAGAGGATGGGGTTAGCGGGGAATGGGTGTTCAAACGCGCCTTTGGAGTCGCCGGGCGCGGGCAGCTACGGGTGCGCGCGGGGGAGTTGGGAGCAAGTGGACGGGCTTGGCTGGCGGCGTCTCTAAAGCTTGGAGGCGTGCAGTTGGAGCCGCTTGTTGCGCTTGAGCGCGAGTTCGCGAGTCATGGATGGATTGGCGTGGATGGCAAGTACGAGATTAGAAGGCCGTGCACAATGGAGTGCGATGTGTACGGAGCGTGGGCCGACACGCGCACGGCAGAGGCCGGCGTCCTTAGCGCAGAGGAAAGCTCGCAACTATTGGAAGCGGCGGATGTAGTGGCAAGAGCTTTACTGGCAGCCAAGTATTTCGGGCCCTTTGGTGTGGACGCTTTCCGTTGGCGCGACCGCGATGGAAATCTACAGTTGCAAGCGCGAAGCGAAATCAACGCGCGCTACACCTTGGGGTGGAGGGTTTCCTTTCCTGAGTTGTAGGGGCGGAGGGCTATGCAAAGCGAAGGTTGGTAATGCACTGAGTTTTCACTCCCCCGAGCTACCGTCCCATTCCAGTCGCGCGATTCCCTTGCGTTGTTTGAGAGCGTACTCAACCTTTGACGCTTGCCCACGCGTTGCATAGGGTCCGTAAGTCACGGCCAACTC
Organism: Planctomycetota bacterium; assembly: GCA_047639675.1. Classification (GTDB taxonomy): domain Bacteria; phylum Planctomycetota; class UBA1135; order UBA1135; genus JABACD01. The sequence continues at coordinate 46,333 of JBLIOI010000009.1, forward strand.
CCATGGACGACCACCACGAGTCGATCGTGCACCGCCGGGGAGCTCACCGTTGTGTTGAAGAAGGCGCCGCTCAATATCGAGCGCAATGCCTACGTAGGTCCGCCCGAGTGCGGTAGAAACCAGCACATAAACGACCCAGAGTTCGGATGCCTGCTCGGTCATGGGCGGGGAGCCAAGCGCCGCTCCATCCATAGAACAAAGGGTGCCGGAGCTCGAGTGCAAAGCTGCTCAATACGTGTGAGGTGTCCCGGTGACTGTGCTTGCTCTTCAAACCAGGCAGTGATCGCCTCAGCTTCCACTTGGCCTTCTGAGTGCCCTGGATAACACGTGCAGATCAAGGCACCCTCGGGTGCTAACCACTCAAAGGCGATGTCGAGCGCGGCGAGTGTGCTTTGAATCTGTGTGGTGATTTGATGATCGCCGCCGGGAAGATATCCCAGGTTGAAGACGATGGCTTTCAACCGGCCCCTGGCCTCCGCCGGCAAATGTTCACCCATCTGCGCGTGATCACACTCAATAGCTAGAATGGCCTTCGTTGAGCCGAGTCGCTGCTGGGCCGAAGCAATGGCGGAAGCTTGAATGTCGAGCCCCCAAACCTGGCCGGCTTCACCCACGCATTCGATTATCAGCTCCGCGTCGTGTCCGTTACCGAGGGTTGCGTCCAAGGCCCAATCACCGGGTTGGAGCAGCGCACGCAGTCCCTCATGAACCCAATCACTCATAGACTTCATCATCAGCGCAGGAATTCGGCGGTAAGGAACCCTAGGTAGGTCCCTAGGGCGCTTCCTAGCGCTCCGATTAGGATTGAAGGGAGCACAAGGTCTGGACGGCCCAAGCTCCGCGCAACTGCCAGAGCGGAGGTACCGCCGCCAACGTTGGCTTGCGAAGCGACAGACGCTACGACCGGGTCGACCCGCAAGAGCGCCGCCGCACCGTAGATCAAGAGGCCGTGGACTGTGACGACAATGCAGGCGAAGAGGAACAGGGTCACTCCCAAGTCGCCGATACTGCGTAGGGCAGAAATGTCGCAAAGCGCGCCAATCACAGCCAGGAAAATGTAGACAGCAAACATCCCCAGGAGTCGGGCACCGCGCAAGCGCGCTATGATCGGCAATTGTGCGAGCACCAAAGCGAAGGTGGTCAATATCAAGATGGAAGGAACAGCGAAGCCCGTGTTCAACTTCAGCCAAGCCGCCAGAGTGTTGGACGCAGCCACACACAATCCTCCGAGCGCAAGCAGCCAAGCAAGGTCAACGGGATGGACGCTTTCAGTGTCGTCGTCGACTCCCGATTCGACGGCAGTCACGGCTTGTTCTGTATTCTTGCGCTTACTGAAGACTCGCGGAATGATCAGGTTCACGGCCATCCAGATCGTCGTCATTAAACTGTCGACTGCCGCTGCACCGGCGTACAGCCCGCCTTCCTTGACCACGCCGTACTCCAAGGCAATTGCGTTGAAGTTGACGCTACCGCCCGTATACGTTCCGACAAACATCCCGGCGATGGCGTAGTACAATTCACCGATGGCCTCCTTGCCGCCGACGGTGTGCATTCCAACAATCACGCCCAGGGCTGTGCCAAGGGAACCGATCAAGAACAACAAGATCATGGTCTTGCCAGCTTTGAGCACATCCTTCAGCCGCACTCCGAGCAAGAGCCAGAAAATCGCCAGGGGCGCCAGGAATTTGAAGGTGCCGCTGTAAACCCGAATGTCGTCCGAGTAAGTCGGAATCCAACCAAGGTTTGCGACGATGGCCGTGAGAATGATGACCAGGAGCGCGGTGCCCAGGTGGCGTAAAAATGTGTGGCGGCACAACCATTCGGTTATGGCCACAATCAGCGCCAGGGCGGCCAGCAGGTAGAGAGGATCGCTCGACATTAGAGCGCTATGTTAGGAAAACGCTAGCTGTGCGTACACACTGGCGCTCGATCGCTAGGTTCGTGAGAATGATTCGACTACCTGCCTCGAATTCTCTACCCCTGACGACTTGAAGCGCTCACTGCTGGCTACTCTCTGGATTTCCTCTCTCGCTCTTGTGTTATGGATCGCATGGCACTCTTCGCCCAGCAACCCGCTGGACAGTGTGCTGTCGAACAGACCCTCTGGTCTGGACGTGATTTCTTCTCCCACGCTTGAGAGCGCTGCGCAGGAAGATGCTTCCAGATCGAGCTTTACTCCAGTCGTTGTGGACCAAGATTCACGGCGGTCAGTTGAGTTGGGGGCGATCGACTTAGAGGGTGCGCTGTGGATCGAAGGGGCTGTACTCTTTTCTTCGAGAACACCACAAGACGACAGGACCGTGGTCTACGCAACTCGCGAAGCGCTCGATGCCGACGCGCTTGGCTTGGGTTCAGATTTAGACGAGGAGCGGGCAGTGCCCTTTTCGCGAACCGTGGTTGATGAATCCGGACACTTCCGCATTCCGATCCCGAAAGAACTCGAGTCCGTACATTTAAGTGTGCAAGGAAACTACACCTTCAGTCGTCGTTCCCTTGGCGTGAAATTACCCGCGGGCTCCGAGGTCGAGTTGCAGGCCGAGCTTGGGGCTTGGGTCGTGGGAGTTGTAGAGCCCAGCGCGGCTACGAATGAGGCCACCAAGGATGGTCTCGAAGCGCGCTTGGTGATCGACCCGCGCGATGCGACCAATATGTTCGATGGTTCGGCCTGGCAGGTGCGCAGCGTTCAGGCTAAGGATTGGAATTTCGAATTCACTGGAGTGGCGATCGAAAACCCTCTGCGTGTATTTGCCCTCTCCGAGGAACTGTCCGCGATGACAAGTGATCGGATCAAGTTGGAAGCTGGGCAAAAATACGAGTTGCGGCTTAGCGCGATTCCGGGCGGAACGATTCGAGGAAGAGTGGTCGACCGAGAGACGCAGCCCATGGCTGACGTGCTGGTCTATGTTCTGGACGACGCAAACTTCCTTTCCGGTCGACCCGGTCGGCGGGTTCGCGAGACACAGACAGCGGAGGATGGAACTTTCGAGCTGCTTAGTGTTGCGCCCGGTGCCTTGAGCGTCCGAGCCGAGTTGCCGAAGCACTTGGAAGTATCGAAGCGAGTGGACTTGAAGACGGGGGAAACCGTCAGCGGTGTGGAGTTAGTGTTGACTACCGGACTCCAAATCAGTGGGCGAACTCTTGGTCCTGATGGCAAAGTCCTTGGAGACGTGGAGGTCACCGCCATCTTTGATTTGGGCGTTATCGGGGGCTTGGACGGTCTTTACTCGATACGCGGCAATTATCAGCAGGCTACGAGTTCCGCAGACGGCAGTTTTGAATTGAGTGGGCTTGGGCGCGGCCCATTCAGCGTGACGGCGGAGTGGTTGCCCCTCGAGCTTGAGACAGAAGGATTGACTGGGAATAAGCGCGCGCGCAACTCATTCAGTGCTCGGGCAGATCGAGTGAAACCAAGCAAGGAAGGAATTGAATTACGGCTCAGTGCACCCATCGCAATCGAAGGGAGTGTTCTTTTGGCGGATGGTTCGCGGGCAGGAGAGTTTCGTGTGTGCGCGACGCGCCGTTTGGAGAGTTTGGTGAGCACGATGGGGAACGAGATACTGCTGCGTGAATTCTCGGAGGCAGAGGGTAAGTTCGAGTTGTGGGGCATACGTCCTGGAACTTGGGAGGTGGTTGTCAGCGCTCCGGGGCACGCTCCCTCTGCTGCTCTCCAAGTTTCAGTTTCGGAGGGCACTCAAGGGAAAGCGCTTGAGTTTCAGCTCCGCCCTGAAATCGTGATTGCGGGTAAGGTCATTCTTCCTGATGGGCAGCCCGCCAAGGGTGCCCAAGTCTCGGTGAGCAGCAACGCTTTCGATCGAATGTCTGAGGCCTTTCATGCGGACGCATCCACGGGATCTGTCAGCGGGGATCAGGGCGGTTTTGAACTGGGCGGCCTACAAGCGGGCACAGTTTCACTTGTTGCAAGCCTAGATGGCTACTCCGATTCACTTGAGGCTGTGATCGATTTAGAGGATGGCCTGGCGACGGAACCCGTCGTTTTAGATTTACGAGTAGCGTCGTCCATCCGTGGGGTTGTCTTTAGTGCGGGTGGCGCACTTGCCGTAGGCGATGCGGTCATCGCGCGCATTCCAGCGGAACTGAACATGCTGCAGACTTCGACCGGCAACGACGGCCGCTTCGAATTCCTGGACTTGCCGCCGGGTAGCTGGCAAGTGATGGCACTTCCCAACGAGGATCAAGTTGCGGAGATCTTGGCGGATGAGGAAGCGAATGTGAGCAGCTTGTTGACCGGTCTGCGAATGAAGATGGTCAAGCTTCAGGAAGGCGATGATCTAGAAATTCAATTGGGCGAGTCGATGGCGGAACCTGTGCGCGTTTTTGGACGAGTTACATTGGATGACGAGCCGACTCCTGGCGCAGTTGTTTCCTTCCTGGCAGAGAGTTCCGATAACAACAGCATTCGCATTGGAACAACGGATCGTGAGGGTCGCTTCGACTTGAACCTTCCAGCGACTGGCAGCTACTTGATGCTAATTCAGCGCATGGGCCAGGTGATGGCGGAGACTAGCATTGAATCTCGTGTGACGATTCCCGATGGGGCAGAGCATGAGGTCGATGTAGAACTACCTTTAGGCCAAGTGACCGGGAAGGTCTTGGGTCCGGAAGGTGAGAGCCTGGTAGGGGCCCGGGTTACCCTTGTTGGATCAGGTTCAGAATCTCGATCTTTCTGGGGTGGTCAACTCACAGACACGCTGACGGATTCGAAAGGCAACTACAAGATCGATTGGCTCAGAGCCGGGACCTACCGGATTACCGCTGGCGGAGAGCAGTTTGGTGGGGTGTTCGGTGAGCCTTCCCCGTGGGGGAGACAGTTGGGTCGCCGCTTGGTTCTGACTGAAGGTGAGCATCAAGCTCACGTGGATTTTCGTCTCAAGCTTGGGGGTGGAGTGCGCGGCATCGTGCGCAATCAAACGGGGTCAGCGGTGCCGGATGCTGCGATCTTTGTCTACGACAGCGAAGGGCATCGGGTGGAACGTCTTAGCTTCATCCAAAGTGACAGTGCCGGCGCCTACGAGGTTCGGTCGCTTGCAGCTGGCGAGTACTCGCTTCTGGCGCGTGCTGCAGAATTGGCCAGCGAGCCCAGTGAGCGGGTTCTGGTCGCAAGTGGTTCTGTTACAGAATTGGATCTCGGCTTGGCGGAGTCTACATGGCTGGACATAGAAGTCCGGGGAGCGAACAACGCGAGCACCGAAGCCATGGTTCATGTGTTTGACTCCGAGGGGCGCGAACAGAGTGGGATGTTTTCACTGAACCAACTCCTGGGAACGCTCCAAAGTGGCTCGACGAAAGACTTGCAACGAATCGGTCCATTGGCGCCGGGCCGCTACGAGCTCAAAGCATCGCTTGCCGGTGTTGGGAGTGCGCAGAAGAAGATCACTCTCCGCGGGCGAGAATCGAGGACCGTGGTGTTGCGTTTGAAGTGATGGAGTGACGTCTCGATTCAGAAAACGATTTGCACATCATGACAGAATCAGTAAGGCCGAAGAGGATCACCTTCCTCAAATGAATCGCTTCGAAGCGCAGCCCTATTCGTTCTAATCGTGGCCGCATAACAAGTTTTTGCACAAGGGTCCGGTAGAGATGTGTAGATGCTGAAGCTAAGCTTCCAGCCAAGATTCACCTCTCGACGCTGGCACTTTGGTCGACGTCTTGCGTTGATGCTTCACAATTCGTTAGCCGCAATTCGGTAGCTCCGGACGGTCCGGACGGTTTCCGACTCAGCCGTAAGTGGCTAGCGAGGTGGAGATGTAATAATCGTCTCGCTAGTCGAGGTGCCAGCGCGAATCGTGACGATGGCCTCCCCTAAGATTCCGGGTTGAGGGTCCCGTCTAGGAGTCTCGACGGTGACCCGTACATTGCCTGGCGCGAGGCCTGTGAGCAGCCTGGGCGCATTCTCTCCGACCTCGTTGAGTGTCTGCGCAAATATGAGAGTGCCGGAAGCGTCAGCTGTTCTCACGTAGAGACGAGAACCAGGTGGTATTGCGTCACCAGCAAAGCTGAGATTGAGAGTCCCCGCAGGTTGCAAAGTGAGGGTAACTTCGCCTCCCGTTTTGTAGTCAGTCTTCATCACTTTCCAAGCGTAGCCAGCGGCACCCACCACCATGGCTGAGCTTCGGGCTGGATCCCAGTAACGAAATTCCTGGCTCAGGTTGATGGGGGAATCGAGTTCGTCGGAGAGCACGCGTTCCTCGTAATCGTCTCCGGGAGCGATGCTACTGATGTAACGGAGCAGGACAATGTCGGTCATGGGCTGACCGTTTTGTTCGTCAACAACATTTAAAATGAGTGACTCCGGGACCACTCCTTCAACTTCGAGTTCCACCCCTGTATAGAACATGAACTTTCCCTTGGGATGATCGATCTGCAGGGGGCGTCCGTCAAGGTGCAAGCTATGGATGGCAATGCTCGACGCATTGTTGAACGCGCTCAACGGGATTTCCCACTGGCCATAATCGACACGTGCGCTCACGGGCCGGAGAGTTTCGAAGCCGTAGCGGCTGATTTCTATGACCCCGTCCTGTGCGTAGCGCATAGTCCCATCTTCTTCGCGCATCGCAGCCGTTCCGTACAGCATCGGAATCTCTTTCACGATTGCGCCGTGCGCCTCCATGACAAGCTGTTGTTCCTCTATAAAACGAATCGGTTGTTCTTGGCCCTCACGGAGTTCGGGAGCCCGATGGCGTGGTAGGGGGAGCGCTGATCTATCAGTCGTTTCGACTGCGCTAGACAATGCTGGTTCCAGGACAGTGAGAGCTTCTTTCTGGGAATTTAAGGCGACGAAGATCAATCCCACAAAAAGTGAGACGGCGATCAAGATTCTAAGAACACGCGGCATGCTGCGAGGATAGAGCCTCGAACGTATCATCGCCAGTTGTAGTCTCGCACTGACACCGAATAGGCCGCAGGCTCCTACCGTCGACGCTGCTTGGCTTTTGCAGTCCAGGGATCTTCAGGCCAGTCATGCTTGGGATAACGGCGGCGCAGATCCTTGCGTACGGTGGCGTAGGTTGTATTCCAGAAGCTCTCGAGATCGTCTGTGACTTGTTGTGGCCGCATATTTGGAGCAAGGAGGTGCATGAGCAACGTGATTTTCCCGCCTGCAATACGCGGTGTGGCCTTCATGCCGAAGAGTTCTTGAATGCGCGCCGCTAGAACCGGAGGACGGCCCTCCTCATAGGTCAACCGAATGTTGTTTCCACTCGGTATGAGGATGCGCTCCGGTGCGTGGCGAGTAAGAGCTTCGAGCTGCTTCCAATCGAGCGCGTTGCGCACGGCTTCGACGATCGGTGCGCGTTCAAGCTCAGCGAAGGACAGCTTGTTGCGGCACAATTGCGGCAAGAGATCGCTGAGGAAGTCGCGGTTGATTAGTGGAAGGGCCAGCTCTGGCATCCACTCGCGTAGGCAGTGAATGCGGGCGACAAAGTTTAAATACTCCTTGTCCTTTAGAGGCAAGGCGCGTTCCAGTTCCAGGGCGGCCGCATCTAGCAGCGTCTGCGAGGCCTGCTCGCCTCGCCGGAGGGTTGCGGGTCGAGAGTCCAGTTCCAAGCTTCCAAAGCTCGTGACGAGCTGAGCGACGACTCGCTGACTGTCGAGGTCGAAACGCATGACGGTTTCTGTTCTAAGCTGTTCTTGGTCAAGCCACTCCCTGCGTACCTCCGAGGCGCTACGTACAATGGTCTCGCGCGCACCCGCGAAGACGTCCAGGCAGAGAAATAGCTCGGCTTCTCGCACCGTCGACTCGCGCGCTAAGCGAACGCCGCGTCCGTCGATCATCAGTGCCCGCTCATCACCGGGAGCTCGACGCCGGGCCAAACGATCCGGATAGGCCCGGAGCAGTGCACAAGCTAAGGCTTGATCCGAGTCTTCAGCGCTTGGGGACTTCTCGCGCGCGATGCTTTGGAGTAATTGATCGCGGACGCGTAGTAACGTTTGGGCTGCCCTCGGGATTAGCTCTCCCGCGCGGCTTGTCAGTGAACGGGCCTGTTCGAACTCAAAAATGGCGTGCATCTGATCGATCAGGTCCGAGTCATAAGCACTCGTCCAAGAGAGCTCTACCTGTCCTCCGCGGCGGAATGGTGAACGTTCGGAGAGCAGCGCCGCGCAAGTGGCAGCTTCGAGCTTGGCACCCGCATCGGAACCGGCCAAGAGCAAACAGGCCAAGCGTGGGTGCAGTGGAAGTCTCGCTATACGCCGCCCAATGTCGAGCAGCCGACACTTGCCGTCTTCCTCGAGTTCGATGGCGCCGATGGCTCGCAAGAGGTGCGTGGCCGCATCGATCGCTGACTTCGGTGGGGCTTCGAACCAAGCGAACTGCGCCGGATAGGATTCTCCCCAAGCGATCAATTCCAGCACCGCTCCGGCCACATCCACTCGACGAACCTCCGGTTCTTCTTCCTGTTGACGTGTACGCTCGTCATGGGCCGTCCACAGGCGCAGGCAGTGTCCCGGTGAAGTTCGGCCGGCGCGGCCAGCGCGCTGCTCAGCGGATGCGCGCGAAATCGGCCCGAGGGTCAATTGATTGAGTCCGCGGGCCGGGTCATGTTTTAGGGTGCGAGAGAGGCCCGTGTCGACCACTGCCGTAATGTTGGGCAGAGTGAGCGAAGCCTCCGCTACGTTGGTAGCAAGGTACACCACGCGAGACTCTTGGGGCGCCAGGGCTCGGTCTTGCTCCTCTGGTGATTGATCTCCATACAGTTGGAATAGTTGCAGTCCGGCGGCGCGCAATCCTGATTGGACTAGGCCTGCAGTGCGCTTGATCTCCCCAACGCCGGGCAGGAAGGCGAGTACGTTTCCATCTGTGCTCTTCAGGACGCGTTGAATGCCCGTTCGCACAAGATCAGCAGATGGCTCTCCACGCTCTGGACGCTCCGAACTACCCAGGTATTCAATCTCGACGGGGTAGGTGCGGCCCTTGCTCTCTACCAGCTTTGGGTCGCCGAGGAAGCGAAGAAGCGGGGCGGTATCGAGGGTTGCGGACATCACCATCAACTTCAGGTCTTCCCGAACATCTTGCTGCACACGGCGGGCCAGAGCCAAGGATAGGTCGCCGTCTAAGTTGCGCTCATGGAACTCGTCAAAGAGCACGAGCCCAACACCTTCAAGGAAAGGGTCGCTTTGTAGGCGGCGCAGGAAGAGCCCCTCGGTGACGAAGCAAATACGGGTTTGAGCGCTACGCTTCGAGTCAAATCGGACTTGGTAACCAACTTCAGCGCCTAGCTTGGTTCCACGTTCGCTTGCCGTCCGGCGTGCAGCGGAGCGCGCAGCCAAGCGACGAGGTTCAAGCACGATGATCTCGCCAGCACCAGCGAGTCCTGCATCAAGCAGAGCCCCCGGAACGCGCGTGGTCTTGCCCGCGCCGGTTGGAGCACGCAGCAGAACTGCTGGATGCTCGCGCACTGCGGCGCAAAGCTCCGGCAAAACTTCGTCAATCGGTAGGGGAACTAGGCTCAAGGTTCAAGCCAAGCGCCTGGCGCTGATCGCAGCTTGCACGCGTGCATCAGCAACGACGCCAATCAACTCACCCGGTAGCAGAGCTTGCGGACCGTCGCTACGCGCATCTTGCGGGCGCGGGTGAACTTCAACGGCTACACCCGATGCTCCCGCTGCGATAGATGCCCGCGAAAGTGGTGCGACCAAGCGTGCAATCCCCGCCGCGTGCGAAGGATCCACGATGACCGGTAAGTGCGTCATCTCGGCCAGTAGAGGCAAAACAGTCAAGTCCAAGGTGTTGCGTGTTGCGGTTTCAAAAGTCCGAATTCCACGCTCGCAAAGAATAATATTGTGGCAACCGCCCGCAGCCAAGTACTCCGCCGAATACAGCCACTCTTCTATAGTCGAAGAGAGCCCGCGCTTGAGTAGCACCGGCTTGCCGGCCAAAGCCGCGGCTTTCAACAAGCGAAAGTTCTGCATGTTGCGCGCGCCAATTTGCAAGCAGTCGATGTCGTGATCGATGAAGTGCGGAACGTCGGCAGCGTCCATGATTTCCGTGACAACGGGCAAGTCGAATTTTTCGCCCGCATCTTTCAGTTGCCTCAATCCCTCGACACCAAAGCCTTGGAAAGCGTACGGGCTCGTGCGCGGCTTGAAGGCTCCGCCACGAAGAATGTGTGCGCCGGAGGAGGCTACGCAGCTTGCCACCTCTTCGATTAAATCTCTTCCTTCCACACTGCAAGGACCGGCAATCACCACTACCGTATCACCTCCAACCGGGACCTTGCCGACCTTCACAATTGTGGGGTCTTGACGGTATTCCCTCGCGACCAAACGCCAGGCCGTTTTGGGTTGCGTGATCTCCTCGATGATGGACTCTTGGCGAAGGGTCTTGGCAAGCGCGTCGGAAACCTTATCGACGATCGCGAGGATCGGACGCGAGCTCTCCGGCGAACGGAAGACGCGTAAGCCTTCACTCTCAATGCGGCCGCGTAGTCCCTGAACGTCGGCGGGGCTGCAATCTGCTCTGAGGCGCAAAATCACGACGGCACCTCTTCGCATCCGCGGTCAATGGCTGCGAAAGTATCTTTCAGAGCTTCAGAGGGGAAGGGGCCAGCACTTCGCCGCGCAAGATCGTCAAAGTGTGCTGTGACGAATTCCGCATCGCTAGTGGCGCCCGCAACCAGCCGCGCGCGTTCGTTGAGTAAGTGGACAATTGTTCGGTCGAGGACCGACAAGTGGTGTCGCATGGATGCGTTCATTGATTCAATCCTTCCATCAATTCAGATAGATAGAGTGTGGCTTCCTCAGCCGCCTTCTTAGGGGAATTTCCTGCCTTGACGAAAGCGTTGTGAATGCGCTCTACAAATGCGCTGCCGATGATGGCGATGTCTGCGTGCTGCGTTACGGCTGCAACTTGCGCGGCATTGCGTAAGCCGAAACCAACCGCGAGCGGTAAGTGGCAGGTCTGACGCATGCTCTTCAAGAACTCCAGAGTGCTCTCCGCCAACTCGGTCTCAGCGCCCGTGACGCCAACTCTACCAATGGCGTAGAGAAAGCCCTGACTTGCTTGGGCGGCGCGCTCGATCCTTTTTGGTGAACTGGTGGGGGCGACAAAGAAGACTTGCGCCAAGGAATGCTTGGCGGTGGCGCTGAGCAGTTCAGTGGACTCCTCCGGAATCATGTCGGGAATGAGCCAGGCATCGACTCCCGCTTCGGCCGAAAGCCTTGCAGCCTCTTCCCAGGAGAGACGCAAAAGTGGGTTTGCGTAGGAGAAGAGCGCGATGGGAATCTTCCCTCCGCGTGAACGGAACTCCGCGACCATTTTCAGGATGGCTCGCAGGTTGGTGCCAGCTTCCAAGGCGCGACTTGCTGCAGCTTGCAAAACCGGTCCGTCTGCGATTGGGTCACTGAAGGGTACGCCGAGTTCTACACAGCATGCGCCGCCTGAGTCGAGGGCTTCCAAAACTGCAAGGGTCGTCTCCAGTCCGCCGTCACCCGCTGTGATGTAGGGCGCGACACCCTTGCGACCCCTGCGCTGCATTTCTTGCAGTTGCGAAACTAATCGATTGGAGTTCATGAGCGTGCTCCGCGCAGGCTTGCGATGGTCTCTAAGTCCTTGTCTCCGCGCCCCGAGAGGTTGAGCAAGATGCGCTTCCCTTGCAGTCGTTCTGCATTTGAGATGACCCATCCGACCGCATGACTGCTCTCCAATGCGGGGAGAATTCCCTCGCAGCGTGCAAGGCGTTCGAAGCCTTCGAGTGCTTCGTCATCAGTGCACGAGCTGTATTCGGCTCGTTTCAATTCAGCCAGTGCCGCGTGTTCAGGGCCAACAGCCGGGTAATCTAGACCGGCGCTGACACTGTGAGTGGGCATCACTTGTCCATCTTCGTCTTGAAGCAAGAATGTGTAGCAGCCGTGCAGGATTCCCGGGGAACCGCCCGAGAAGCGTGCTGCATGCTTGCCGCTTGCGATGCCGGATCCACCGGCTTCGACGCCGATCAGGGCCACGGCGGGTTCATCGACGAAGCCACGGAAGAGCCCGATAGCGTTACTTCCGCCGCCCACACAAGCCACCAACGCATCGGGTAAGCCGCCTGCAAGTTCCTTCCATTGCTCGCGCGCTTCCTTGCCAATCACTTCTTGGTACTCCGCGACGATCGATGGGAAGGGGTGCGGGCCGAGCGCGCTGCCTAGGAGATAGTGGGCCTCTGGATCGCCCACCCAAGCTCGCAAGGCCTCGTTGATAGCGTCCTTCAAGGTAGCCTGTCCCTGCTCGACCACTTCGACGCGCGCGCCCAAGAGTTCCATGCGCAACAGATTGGGCCGTTGACGCTTGGCGTCCACCGCTCCCATGTAGATCACGCACTCCAGTCCGAGCAGTGCACAGACTGTGGCCGTCGCAACGCCATGCTGTCCAGCGCCGGTCTCTGCCAGAATGCGGGTCTTGCCCATGCGCTTGGCGAGTAGGGCTTGGCCGAGGCTGTTGTTCAGTTTGTGCGCGCCGGTGTGCAGCAGGTCCTCGCGCTTCAGCCAGAGATCAACGCCGATCTCTTTTGAAAGTCTACGCGCGTGAGAAAGGGGAGTTGCGCGGCCCGCGTAGTTCTTCAAGAGTGAAGCAAGCTCGCTCTGGAATTCATCGTCGGTGCGCGAAGACAGCCAGGCTTGCTCGAGTTCAAGCAAGGAAGCCATCAACGTTTCCGGCGCGAAGGCTCCACCGAAGGATCCAAAACGTGTGGAACTTGTGAAGGTCGATTGATTCATGAGTCGAGTTGCTTGAAGGTGTTCCGGGCTATCGTGACGAAGTCACGCACAGCCTCAAGGTCCTTGATTCCAGGAGAGCTTTCGAGGCGTGAAGAGGCGTCGACGCCTGCGGGCAAAACTTCGCGTATAGCCCTTGCGACCTGGGTGCCGTCCAGTCCACCCGCGAGCATGCAAGCGGCGTTCTGGCACAAGAGACCGGCCAATTGACGATCTACTTGTTGGCCAGATCCTCCGGTGCTCCTTGGGTGGTCGAGCAAAAACACTGAAGCGATGCCCTCCCAATTTTCGATTTCCACAGTGGCTCCGGAACCCACTCCGATACGCCTCAAGATGGGTACGGGAAAGTCGACCCAATCCTGCGCGGATTGATCTCCACACAATTGAACGGCTCGCAAGCCCGTGGATTCGAGTAGTTCTTTGGCGCTTTTGGGAGTGGCCTCGACGAGCACCGCGACGGTCAATACATCACCAGGCAGGCTGGTCGTTATCGCCGCGACCTCCTCAACGGTTGCGCAGCGCGGTGAGCTAGGGTGGAAAACGAACCCCAAAGCGTCCGCGCCGACGGCCAAGGCGTGCAGCGCATCAGCAGTCCGTGTCAGTCCGCAGACTTTGACTCTTGGAATGACAAAGGCTTCAGACATTGAGGGCCTCCTTCCAACTGAGAAGCAGGGCGCTGGGGTCGTCGCTACGCATCAAAGCCGTGCCGACCAAAGCTGCATCGGCTCCGGCGTCCATTGCGCGCCGTAGATCTTTCAAGTTATTCAATCCGCTTTCCGCGATGCGCACGACATCGGTTGGGATCTGCGGCAGCATGCGCAAGCCGACATCCAAGTCGATCTCAAAGGTCGTTAGGTTGCGCGAGTTGACACCCAGGGCGTCCGAATCGACTTGCAGCGCGATTTCAAGTTCCTGTTCATTGTGGACTTCGACAAGCGTTGCAATCCCTATAGAGCGCGCGACCTCGCGCAGTTCTCTGAGCTGGGTGGGGGTCAAGCAGGCGGCGATTAACAGCACTGCGCTGGCGCCGCCGAGTTGCGCCTCCAAGACCATTCCCTCGTCGATCACGAAGTCCTTGCGCAAGCGTGGCAAATCAACTTCGGGCGCGGCTCGCAGATCGGCGAGCTCTCCACTAAAGAAGTCTTGTTCCGTAAGTATCGAGAGTGCAGCGGCACCGCCTTGTTTGTAGGCCCGGATGCGAGCGTCTAGGTCGACTTCTGTACTCAGTTCGCCCGTCGATGGGGCACGACGTTTGCATTCGGCAATGAAAGCTAAGCCGGGTGTACGTAGGCTATGCTTGAAATTTTCGGCTCGCAAGCTGTCCACTTCGAGTTCGGCGCGCAGGTCCGCCAGGCTCTTTTGCTTTCGTCGTTCCGCGGAACGCTGCGCCACGGCTGTCATAATCGGTTTCAATCGTTCGCTAAACATCACTTCGCGTCCCCGCAAGCTGAGGCCACTTGACACCAGCGAGACAGGGTCGACTTGGCGGCACCGCTATCGATCGTTTCGCGCGCAAGCTCATAGCCTTCCTGGCTACTGCTCGCCTTGCCTGCGACTACGAGTGCTGCACTGGTATTGAGTAGGACTAGGCCGCGTGCAGGTACATCTTCAGCATCGAAGAGACGCCGTAAGGTCGCCATATTCTCTTGCGCGTCCCCGCCTGAACTTGCCTGAATGGGAGAGATGGCTAGTTTCAAGTCCGCAGGGTCAAAGCCTTCTTCGGGAAGGTCGCCTACTGCACGCACCAGGTTCTGGCCAGCCAAGGTCAACTCGTCTGCGCCTCCGCCACCGTGAACGACAAGCGCACGCTCGCTTCCAAGGGCGGACAGAACTTCCTGCAAGTCATCCACTCGTGACGGATCAAAGACGCCCAGGAGTTGACGCTTGACTCCGCCTGGATTGCATAGCGGGCCGAGCAGGTTGAATATCGTGCGCACGCCCAAACTCTTGCGTATCGGACCCGCATGACGCATGGCGGGATGATAGGTCGGTGCGTACAAGAAAGTGATGCCAACTTCCTGCAGGACCTCGCGAGCAGCAGAGGGGCTCAGTTCCAAGGGGATGCCCAAAGCTTCCAAGAGGTCTGCACTTCCACACTTCGAGGAGGAGCTGCGGTTCCCGTGCTTGATGACCTTTGCCCCGGCTGCGGCAGCGACGATTGCAGAAGCCGTAGAGACATTGAAAGTGTCCAATCCCGACCCCCCGGTTCCGCAAGTATCGATGGCTTCGGGACAGTCATGCTCAAACGGTAGCATGGCAGAGCGCATGGCCCGAGCGGCACCGAGGATCTCATCTGTCGTTTCTCCACGTGCGGCGAGGGCGACTAACAACCCGCCGAAGGCGACCGCTTCGCCTTCACCCGCCAAGATGCAAGCCACCAGCTCGCGCATGGAATCACTGTCGATGGACTGGCCTGCAAGGGCTTCTCGCAGAGCTTCTTGGATGTTCATCGCGATTGAACGGCTTCGCCAGCAACGGTTAGGAAGTTGGCGACAATACGATCACCGAGTGGCGTCAAGATCGATTCGGGATGAAACTGAACGCCAAAGCGCGGCAATTCACGGTGTTCAATGGCCATCACTACACCCTCTTCCGTCCACGCAGTGAGTCGCAGTTCATCCGGCAACTCATCGCGCTCCGCGCGCAGAGAGTGATAGCGGGCTGCGGGGAATGGATTCGGGATGTTGTTCAAGATGCGGCTGCCTTCGTGATGCACCAAGGAACTCTTGCCGTGGGTCGGTACGGGTTCAATCCCTAGGGTGCCTCCGTAACTTTCCACCAAAGCCTGGTGCCCGAGACAAACCCCAAGCAGCGGAATATTGTCCGGGAGCTTCTTCAGAAGTTCAGGCATCACGCCCGCATTGGCAGGTCTTCCGGGGCCTGGGGAAAGCACGATTGCCGTGGGTTCAAGTGCGATGAACTCTTGCGCTGTTTTCGCATCGTTACGCAGCACGCTGACTTCTACCCCAAGTGCAGCGATTGCTTGGTAGAGGTTGAAGGTGAACGAGTCGTAGTTGTCAATCAGGAGGATCATCGCTTGGGCTCCGCAGTGTTGGTCGTTGTGTCAGCCGGGCGGAACGCATCCGAGTCAGCGAGTTGAATGGAATCAAACATCGCGCGTGCCTTGTGCATGGTTTCGGCGTGTTCGGCAGGCGCACTGGAGTCATGCACGATACCCGCACCGACTTGCAGGTGAACTTCGTTTTCGCGCACGGCAAAGGTACGGATACTGATCGCCATGTCCAAGTTGCCTGAACCGTCGAGGTACCCGAAGCAGCCAGCGTAGGGTCCGCGAGTTTCACCTTCCAAGTCCGCGAGCAATTCCATTGCGCGGATTTTAGGAGCTCCTGAAACCGTACCGGCGGGGAAGCAGGCGACTAATGCGTCTAGAGCGTCACTTCCAAGGGCCAATTCGCATTCAACGCGGCTGACTAGGTGTTGAACTTTGCTGAAGCGTTCCAGGGAAGCGTACTCCTTGACTGCAACAGTGCCGATACGCGCCACACGCCCCAGGTCGTTGCGAGCGAGATCGACGAGCATGTCGTGTTCTGCTCGTTCTTTAACGTCGGACAAGAGCTCGGCGCCCAAGGCATCGTCCTCGTCGGGAGTGCTACCGCGTGGCCTGGTTCCCGCGATTGGAACCGTGTGGACCTGTCTATCTGTAACTTGCACCAAGCGCTCGGGTGAGGAGCCCACCAGAGTTAGACCGTCCGCCTCGAAGTAGAACATATGCGGCGAGGGGTTGGTCAGTCGCAGGACGCGGTAGAGCGTGAAGGGATCTCCGTCGAAGCGTTGCACCATCCGGTGGGAGAGTACGGCTTGGAAAATCTCACCCTGGGAGATGTTCTGCTTGAGTACTCCGACAGCCTGCTCGAATTCTTCGCGCGTGGTTTGCGAGGGCATGTCCTCTTGGGTGCGTTCAAAGCGTCCGCTTTCCAGGTTGCCTGCGAAGAGCTGTCCAGCGATCGAATCGATGCGTTTCATGGCATCCGGATAATTTTCTTCGCCGTCAGGGCAGCCGCTGATTACGTGCAAGACTTGCGCAGCATGATCGAAGGCGATGACTTCGCGGTAAAGATCGAAGGTCGCATCCGGCAACTGCCACGGGTCGTTCTTGGCGCGCGGAATGCGCGGCTCTAAACTCGTTGACCACTCGTAGGTGAAGAAGCCAACCCATCCGCCGATGAAGGGCGGTAATCCGCTGGGGGGAGTTGGAACCTTGAAACGCTTGGCTACCTGCCGCAAGCCCTCGTGGCTTGGGCCTTCCAATTTCTCGAGCGAGTCACCGTAGCGCAGCTCAGAGCCGTTTTGGTTGCCACGGAAGCTCGCCACCGGATCGACTCCCAGGAAAGAAAAGCGCGTCAAGCGAGCTCCTTTCTCGACAGATTCGAGCAAGCACACTTTGCGGCCCGCTTTGCGCAAGGCAAGGAAGGCTGCCACAGGCGAGGTCAGATCCGCAGGGAAGCGTGCCCAGGCCAGCTGGTGATTTTCGGCGTCCAGGGAGCTGGATTTTTCTAAGGGTAGGGGCACGTTTCGAGTCGGGTTGGAGATATGTGCTTGTGAAGACAAACAAAAAGAGCCTCCGAAGTGAACTTCGAAGGCCCTGGGCTCTTTGGATGAATCGGGTCAGCGGGTGTGGAAAGTACCGCATTCCCGGCCAAAGAAGGGCCGGGCTTGCCACCACCACTGTATGTCGATACCACTCGCGAGCCGGACTCGCGGGGCACTCAGGGTCGCCAGAGGGCGACCGTCGAACAGCTCAATTGTGGGAGACTTGGGATTCATGTCGAGTGCTGTTGTAGCTGAGATTGCCCTGACGTCAATGGGAGAAGTGGATGAACTTTGACTTCTGATCGCGCTTCTTCCATTCCTCGCGACGCTCGAGGAAGCTCTTGTTTTTCGGGTCGAGGCCCGAGCACAGGTCCATGTTAGCGAGGGCATCCTTGCGCTTGCCATTGATTGCATAGGCGCAAGCCAAGGTCTCGTAGACCCGAGCCAGGTACAGCTCGCGATCGCCGACGCAACCCTCCGTGGAATCTTCGCTACAGCTCTCGGAGGTTGACCACGCTTGAACGTGAGCGAGAAAAGCCTTGCCGACTTGAGCTGTCTTCGACTCGGGGAAGAAAGCCCATGCGGAGAATAGCGCTCTCATGGGGCGAGTGGAGGACGAGTCCGGTGCAGCAGTAATGGGCAAGGGGCTGACTTGGACTCGAACGTACACGGACGAGGAGGGCAAGTTTGAGATCGGTGGCCTCGTGAACCGCGACTACTGCTTGGTTTTGCTGCGCAGCGGGCTCGCGGAGCGGCAAGTTGTGGATTCGATTGCAGCGGGGAACGGGGAAGCCGAACTCATTTTCGCGGCAGCAACCCTTTCCGTGTCGCGGGCCGCATGCTCGACTCACACGGACAACCAGTCGCAGGAGTTCGAGTGCGCGCGATTTGCTCCGCTTTTCAGGTTTCCATGGAGGGTGAGGGGTAGGTGACCGAGCGACCTACGGAGCAAATGGTCTAAGCGACGAGGCGGGCTACTTTGATCTGGGATGGATCTCTCACGTTTACATTTACCTCGAAGTCAGTGGCGAGTCCGTCGTTTGGCAAGTCGTTGGAAAAGGTGCAGGCACCTTGCAATCCATGTCAGCGAGTGCGTTGCAGTCCTTGGAAATCCAAGTCGAGCGCCGCTTGAGCTTTCAAGTGAAGCTCCTGGACGAGACGGAAGCCGACTCCTTCGCGGTGGTTGGCGTCTCCGAGGAACCGATAGGATTGACCTTGCAAAGGCCTGGAGCGCGACGAATCCTGGAAAGGGCTCCGATCTCACGTGGAGTGGGCGATGTGGTCAGCGTGCCGGGCAATGCCGCCCAGCTCTTGCTCTTCAAGTCCGGCAAAGAAGTGCGCCGCGTCGACCTCTCGCAATCCCCCAATCGCGTTACTGTCCGCCATATTTAGCAGTTTCGATCTTCTTCGTGGTTCTCGCCGCGCCTCACGCTAAAAGAGGGGCATGAATCCGCGACACTTTCTTGGAACTCTCGATTGGTCCAGCGAGGAATTGCAGGACCTAGTTCGCTTGGCGCTGAAGTTTAAGTCTGAGGGACGCGGTCGTATTCAATCCGCTCCAGACTTGGCCGGCCAAATGCTTGGCCTGCTCTTTTTCAATCCCTCCGTGCGAACTCGCGTTTCCTGCGAGGCCGCCATGGCGAAACTTGGCGGCAGCTCAACGGCACTGGCTGCGGGCTCAGACACCTGGCGCTTCGAAGAACGCGACGGCGTTGTCATGGATCAGAATACGCAAGAGCACGTGCGCGAACTCGCTCCGGTGCTCTCGGGTCTGTGTGATGCTGTTGGCATGCGCAAGGCTGAAATGATGAGCGGCGGCGATGCGCAGGGTGCCAGCTGGGAAAAGCTGTCCCAGGACACCTTCCTGCACGCCTTTGCACGTCACAGCCGCGTACCGGTGATCAACTTGGAGTCCAACGCCTTTCATCCCTGTCAAGGCTTGGCGGACATGGTCACGATGAATGAACTGCTGGGCGGTAAGCCCCAGGCGGAACACTATGTTCTGACTTGGGCTTGGCACCCGAAAGCGTTGCCGGTGGCAACGCCACACTCGCAACTCTTGGCGGCTGCGGATTCCGGCATGAAAATCACCGTACTTCGGCCGGAGGGCTACAACCTCTGTCCAAAGGTCGTTGCAGCGGCTCGCGATCGGGCAGAGTCCGCGGGCGGCTCCTACGCCGAAACAAGCAACCCTGCTGCAGCCCTTCCCGGCGCTCGCATCGTCTGCGCCAAGAGTTGGGGACAACTCGGCGCCTACGGCAGTTCGGTTGAAGAAGCCCGTCCTTCAGATTCCCTGCGCCAAGAATGGATCGTTAACGACGACAAGATGGCGATGACGAACGGCGCGCACTTCATGCACTGCTTGCCCATTCGTCGCAACGTGATCGCCACGGACTCCGTCTTGGATTCGCCCAAGTGTGTCGTCGCGCAGCAAGCCTCCAATCGCCTCTGGAGTATGACTGCCATTCTGGCTCGGCTACTCGGCGACAAGTGAGTTCGCGAAGCATGCTCACGCGTCTTGCCCTGCAGCGCCCTGAGCTGCGCGCATGGGCGATGTACGACTGGGCGAACTCCGCCATGTTTGCGGTGATCGTAACCGCGATCTACCCGATTTTTTTCGCGCGCGTCGCTTACGTTGAAACCGGCGGTCTTAGTGCGAATGAAGTCCATGCGCGCGCAACCGCGATCTCCCTCGGAATCATCGCCTTGATCGCCCCCTTGCTTGGAGTTGTCGCCGACCGCTCCGCCAGCAAGAAGCGCTTGCTGTTTTTCTTTGCAGCGATCGGAGCCACAGCGTGTTCCGCTATGTTCTTCATCGGTCCCGGGGAGTGGCGCTTTGCTTCGACCTTGTTCGTAATAGCTAATATCGGCGCTACGGGCAGTTTCGTGTTCTACGACTCACTCCTGCCGCACGTCGCCAGTCGTGAGGAAATGGACCAACTCTCGACATCGGCCTTCGCCATGGGGTATCTCGGGGGCGGCTTGTTGCTTGCCCTCAACTTGGCTTGGATTCAAAAGCCCGAGTGGTTCGGCTTGCCGCACGGCGAGGGTCTCACCCCAAGCGAAGCAACGCTTCCCACGCGCCTCTCGTTCTTATCTGTCGGTCTGTGGTGGATCCTCTTCAGCATTCCTCTTCTGCGCCGCGTGCCTGAACCCCTTGTCACAGGAACCCAGAGAGCCGCGAGCTTCGGACGCGCCTTCATTGGCGCCTTCACCGGCCTGCGTGGAACCCTGCGAGACCTCTTGCGTTACAAGCAGGCAGCGTTGCTATTGCTTGCCTTCCTGCTCTACAACGACGGCATCTCGACAGTCATTCGCATGGCTACGAGCTATGGCGACGAACTCGGACTAAATAGCGGCCAGATGATGAGCGCCATCTTGATGGTGCAATTTGTCGGCATCCCGTGCACCTTGCTGTTTGGTTGGATCGCTGGCCGCGTAGGCAGCAAGCGCTCGATCGTGATCGGCTTGATTGTCTACACATGTGTCTGCGTTCTCGCTCGCAACCTGGAAACCGCCGCCGAGTTCTTTGCTATGGCTGGGCTGATCGCTCTAGTTCAAGGCGGAACACAAGCCCTCTCGCGCTCACTCTTCGCCAGCATGATCCCGGTCAACAAGTCCGGCGAGTTCTTCGGCTTCTTCGCGGTCTTCGATCGCTTCGCCGGAATCTTAGGCCCGCTGCTATTCTTTCAGGTGCAGGTCTGGACCGGGAATGTGCGCGATGCCGTGTTGCCAATCATTGCCATGATTGTCTTGGGAGGCGTCATCCTCTTATTCGTTAATGTCGAAGAGGGCAGGCGTGCCGCCATTGGCAGCCCTGAATGACAGGTCTCAAGCTTCCGAGTCATTATGTCGCCCCAGCAACTGAAGCCTGAGCGAGCATGAGAACACCATGACGGAGTCGTTCACGCTCGGCCGAGCGGACGCAAAGAGAGAAGCGATCCTGCTCGAGAGCAGAATCGCTTCTTTTGAGTGAATGAGCGAGGCTCGGTTAGAGCTCGATCTCGTCCGCAGACTCGCTTTCAACTTCAGGCTGAACTCCGGGAACGATCACATCGTCCTCAACGTAGGCTTCCTTGATGTTCGCCGCTGTCTTGGTTCCGTCTCCCGGAGCGACGGGCATCACCAGCGCACTGGGGTCCGTCTCCTGATAGCAGGTCGCCAATGTCTCGACGGCGCCGCGTGCCTTCGCCGCAGCAATACCCATGCTCTCGAAGCGATTCTGCACCATGCGATACTGCTTGAGCTCGGCTTCGAGGCGTATGGCTTCGGCATCAAGTTCCAGCTTCCTTTCAGCAAGGCGTGCACGCAAGGCGCTGATGACTGCATTCGCGTAGTCGTCAAAGATGCGCATGGTCAGGCCATCGAGCATCTCCGGCAATTGACTCTCCTGGTAGTTGACCAGTTGAGCTTGGATTTCCTTGCGGGCCTCGTCGCCGAGGCGCTTGGCTTTCAACTCGCGCGGGATGCGCAGAGCGGGGGATTCGGCGGGACCAAAGAGACGCTCTTGGACCTTCGTCTGGGAACGGAAGAAGAGCCAATCCCAAAGCGTCTTGCGCACGGGGATGTTCTTCGTCGGCAATGGATCGCCTATCGGGGCAATGCCTGCGATCGGATCCAGGTCGTCGAGGCCGCCGCGACCGAACTCGCTGAACTTCATCTCCAAAGTGAAGAGGTCGCGGGCGACTTCGTGGGGGAGACTGACGCCAGAAGCGCCGCTGGCCACGTCTTCGCTGAGGCGCGCGTGCACCGTCAAGGCCAAGCCGCGCTGGGAGGAAGTGATCAGGGGTTGCAGTTCGCCTTGGACAAGCTTCTTAAGGCTGGCGTCCTTTTGGAACCAGCTGTCGAGTGCGTCAGAGACCAGGCCGGCGT
>JBLIOI010000010.1:0-67136 GCA_047639675.1 Planctomycetota bacterium
GCGAGCCTTTCGCTTCGCTGGCAACGTGCAAGACCTTGAGTGCAGGAAAGTGAGACAAAACTGCAACACGCCGAGTCTCACACCGCTGCGGCTCCCTTCGCCGTCGCCCTAAGTCCCGCTCCCGCGGGACCTTATGTGGAGCGCCAGAACGGGCTCGAACCGTCGACATTCAGCTTGGGAAGCTGACGGGTGCGGAGTGGACAAACGCGGACAACAGGGGACTTCTTGGGACTTTAGGGGACAGCCTGGACGGACAATAGGGGACTCCTTGGTCTCAGGCAGCTTCCGAGCGGACTTTAGGGGACGGACTTGTTGCGACAAAACGGCGGCCCCAAGAGCCGGGTGCCCAATTCTCGGGCTCTGCAGGCACGTCTTTGGGCGTGGCTGAGTTCCTGAACAGGATGGGGAACCCCGGATGCAGACAAGGAGCATCCTGCGAGCCACCGCACCAGCCCTCGGCCCTGCCGGGCGAAAGAAATTGGAGATTAAGTGCGCAGGTTGGGGGTCGAGGCTCTTTATACAAGTGGAGGTGCTTCCTCATCGGCTGTTGGTGATCGTGCGCGAGTTTTGGGCTCTCCAGGCTCGGAGGGAATGAGGGATTCGACACGTAGCAACAGCGAATGAAGGAAGCACCACGCGGCTCCATGTGGTGGCAAGCTGCTGAGCTTGGTCGCTCGTTGACCGCTTCATTTTGACCCGATAAAATACTCAAATAGAGGTACTCTAAATGAACATGTTCAAATCCACGCTTGTAGTTGGTTTTACATTGGCGACCTGTGCGTTACTCAGCTCTTTCGACGGCGTTGACTGTGGTAAAACTGGAGGGGCTCAATCAGTTGCTGCCGGCGTTCACGGCCCGGGTTTTGGCTCTACTTCCGCGAAGGCTTGCAAGGCTGTCGAGAAACAGATGCTAACCGATACATGTCTTTCAGTAGAGTGCGGGGAGGCTGGCGGATGTTGGTGGGGGGCCAATTGGGAAGGGGATGCGCCTGGTTGCGTGCCTGACCCGCTTCCGACCAATCCCGTTACGTGGAGTGCCAACATTACCCTCAGTAGCGGGCAGCGGGGATCCGTTTCATGTTCGCCTTGTAACTTATAGTGCACCAAGCCATGAGGGGCCTCACGGCAAGCAGTTGGCGCAGCAGGAACCTTCTGGTCGGTTCTGCTGCGCTCCTTGCAGCGGCCGCGTTAATCGTGTGCTGGTTGCTAGGCTCGACCGAGCGTGAAAGCCAAGCTGAAGATTTGTTCTTAGATGAGGGGGCCAAATTGGATCGAACTGCAACTCTTGGTAGCGAAGTCGCTGGCCCTATGGCGCCTCATCAATTTGAAGGGGGTGTTCGGTATGCGCAAGGGTGCGAGGTCATCATCTGGCTTGACACCGGAGAGAAACTTGAGCGTTTCCGCGGTGACGGGATCTTGCAAGTCGCCACCGTTTACAGGGAACTCGAATCATCACAAACAAGAGAAGTTGAAGTCCATGCAGGGCGGGCAACAATTCCCTTGGATCCTCAGCTCGCGTACGGCGTCCTAGTTCGGAATCTGACATACGGCACCCAGCCATTAACTCCCAGCGGAGGGGCGTGGATTGCTTCAGAACGTAGCCAGGTTGATCTGATCTTCTACCTACCCTCTCCATGGAAAATTCGTGTAACGCAGGCAAACTCTACGACGCCTCTTACTGGGCTCGAATTGAGGCTAGGGCGTACGGAATGGCGCAATAAAGAGCCAGGGATTCTCCCCGGCAACACCAAAGTCGTAATTCCTGAGTATTCTGGAGCGGATCTAGTCCTGGATCCTGCGCCGGGGTCAATATACTGGATCGGTAAGGTGGGATTTTCTTGGTTTCCTTATAGGTGGGAGCGGAGAGCTGCCCTCGGGCACGAAGTTAGCCTCGAACCAGCATCTTCTGTCACTCTTGTTGCCACCGATAGTGGGGTCGACGGGATTATGGTTGATATACTCGCATGTGATAGATACGACCATGGGCGTCTCTTGTCGAGGCAGCCATGGACAGAGAGTGAATTAAACATTTCGCCGGTGGCTCCTGGGGATTATGTGGTGAAAGTTTACCACCCTGAGTCGTCTGTCTCGGTATTCAGGGAACAAGTATCAACATTTGCGGGGGAGCAAAGGACGCTTACGATTGATCGGATGCAATCGTCTGGTAACCTCAAGCTAATAATTGAGTTCGAATCAATAGAGGACATTCCACTTGAAGATCCCATCCTCATGCGACTAGACTTGACGGCAGTGGGGCCCTCTCCTGAAGAGAGTTTGGAGCCAAAGATCGCGACTGTGGACCGACATGGTTTGCAGGTCGTCATTAGCTGGGATGCTCTCACCAGAGGAGCCTATATCGTTCGCTTTGGCGATCTGCTATTCAATGCGGATGTGGATCCCGACACAGGGGGTACTCATCAAGTCAAAGTTGGCCGCAGGTCCAGCAGAACGCTCTATTTCGTTGATGCTGACTCGGGGGCGCCTATTCCTGCTGAAGTTATTCGTTGGTCTTGGCTATCGAACGATAGAGGGATTATGAGCGGAATCCTACTCCCCGCAGGGGGCGTTGCGTCTGCGAAGGATGGTTCGCTGGACTTAGAATTGCCTCCTGGCCACTTGCGGTTGATGGTGGTTGGTTCTTCCGGGGCGCATTACTGGTCTGGCCAGCTCAGTCGAGGAGAGGACGCTGTTGTAGTTGAGCTCACACCAACCTATAAAATGCAGTTGAGTGGAAGTTTACTTCCAGCGGGGTCTAAACTCTCCTTGGGGTATATTTGCAGTTTCGAGTTTCACCGTTTGGGTGTGCCAGTTCCCTCTGACGACATCCTTGTTGGTGGCCAGGGGATTTCCAATGGTTCCAATCGCGTAAATTTTGGGACGATTACCATTCTCAACGGTGCCCCGGACCAAGTATTTATTCCTTCAATGGATGGCGTGTCTGTTGGGGCATGGATTGACCTCGGCCCTGGCAATCGTCCGGTTACTGTTGAATTTGGCTCGGAGCATCCAAGGTTAGTTCGGTGATAGTTAGTAACGGCGTTGGTGCAGTAATCGACCCCCTCCAGGCACTCAGGGTGGGGTGCTTGCGCAGTCGCCTGTTACAGATCGCGTGCAAGGCTGGATTTTGAAACAGGTTACGGCTTGTTTAGACTTCGACGATCATGAGCGCGACAAATAGATGCGGACCGCAATAAGTCGGATGGCGTGCCCAAGCGAGGCATGTGAGGTCTACGGTAAGTCTGACAGCGGCAACATTGCGCTGCACGGTTACTCCAAGGTGAAGTGGGGGAGACGTCGACGGTATCGCTGCACCGCTTGCGGCAAGACCTTTGGGGCGACATCTGGTACGGCCTACGAACGCCTCCAGCATTCTTGATGGGCTGGAGATGGGGAGTGGTGGCTCGCGGAGGCCCCTTGTATCGCTTACACTCCTGAGGATCTCTAATGAAGCGTTTTCAATTCAAGCTAGCGCGACTCGCTCGTGTGCGTGTCGTCCAGGAGGAGATCGCTCGGGCAGAGTGGCAGGCAGCAGAAAATTCGGCGCGGATTGCGCGTCAACATCTAGACGCCACGGATCAAAGCATCGTTGGGTCGATCGATTTCCTGCGCGGCCTCCAGAGCCAGCCGAGTTTCGATCCCAGCGAGATACTCCTGACCCGTGACTCAATCGAACGGCTCGAGGTCGTGCGTGATCAAGCTGCGCTTCGGGTCGATCAAGCCCGTGTTCTTGCAGCAGAGGCACGGCGCCCCTGGCAAGCGGTTCGGACAGAGCTCGAAGGACTAAAACGCCTTGAAGTGAAGGCTCGAACTGATTTCCGCATCGAGAACGAACGCGAGGAAGCCAAGCAAGGCGACGAAGTCGCCATGGAACGCGCTGCCCGCAAGAAGATCATCCAAAGGCGCCACGAAGCATAAGCGCCCCCAAGACTAAGAACCAATCATGAAGAAACCCGTCGCATTCGCCGTCTTCGGCACCGCAGGCCTCGTGCTTTTCATTGGCACCTATGCAGGCATCGCTCTTATCTCAGGCGCTCCTTTACATGAGGTCCGTGGCATCAGCATGTTTGTCGAACCGCCAGAACCCACGGAAGCTGGCAAACAGAAGCTCGAACTCGGAACAACGGGGTCGGATTCGATCGCCAGGACAGCCGAGGAAGTTGTCGAGGCTAACGTTGGACTGATTGGTGCCTACACCATTCAAAACCCCTTCTTCGAGGGCTGTTGATTCTGTAAAAGCGCTGGGCGTCAAAGCCAGGGGTGGGGGAGGTGTACCTGGCGCAAGGCAGCTAGCCGGGTTCTGCTGATTCTGGCGGGTGAGGGCGAGCCGTTGGATGGGCTCTTGCGTCTCTCGGGCCGAATAGGGGCGTTGGTGCGCTATTCGACCGCCTTCAGACACCCGGGAGGCCCGTTTCTACTGACTCGCCGTTCAGTTTGTCGATGACTCGGTGATGAACTCCAGAATCCACCCGAAGTACAAGACTCGCTATCGAACTACCAACTGGGCCGAGTACGAACAGGGTTTGGTGCAGCGCGGCGACATCACGGTTTGGATCTCGCCGGAAGCTATTAAGGCTTGGGCTGCAAAGCCCCGACGTAGACGTGGCGCTCCTCGAAAGTACTCAGACCTTGCCATCGAAACGGCGCTGACTCTGCGGGCTGCGTTCCGGTTACCTCTTCGCCAGACGGAGGGCTTCCTTCGATCGTTACTTGCGCTGATGGGCTTATCGCTTGAAGCACCGGACCACACGACTTTGTCTCGCCGGAGCTCGAAATTGCGCGTCAACCTCGGAGCCGTTCAACCCAAGTGTCCGATCCACTTGATCATTGATAGCTCCGGGCTTTCTTTTGTGGGGGAAGGCGAATGGACCGCTGCAAAGCACGGTAGGCGAGGAAAGCGCGGTTGGCGCAAGTTGCATGTTGGCGTCGATGGTGACGGGCAGATCGTCGCGCAGGTGCTCACCGATAGCGGAGGCGACGATGCCAATACTGGACTTGCGATCATCAAGTCCACGAAAGGTCGGCTTGCGAGCGTCACCGGCGATGCGGCCTACGACACGGTGGCCATCTACGAGCAGGCTGGGTCGCGTGGGGCAAAGGTAGTCGTGCCTCCAATGCGGTCGGCGTCCGTTTCCAAACGAGGGCAAAGGTCCGCTGAACGGGACCGGACGATCAAGCGCGTCAACAAAGTCGGGCGTAGGCGATGGAAGAAGGAGTCGGGCTACCACAGGCAAGGAACGGTGGAGAACACCTTCTTTCGATACAAGTCGATCCTCGGCGACAAGCTGCACTCCAGGGGTCTGTCTGCGCAGAAGGCTGAAGTTGCGATCGGATGCAAGATCCTCAATCGAATGTTAGGCTGCGGACAACCCAACTCGGTCGCCGTCGCTCGCTGAATAGGCCGATGGTGGGAGAAGCCTCGGCTGAATTCTCTTTATGCACCAACGCCCCAAGGAGAGTGGCCATGCGATGTCTCGGTTCACGCTTGCCAGCAAAAACTCTGGAGGACCCGGTCAGCGTTTCAGCGCCCAGACGTTTCGGTAGTTCACCTTGTTGCCGTGTTCTTGCAACATCAAGGGACCAAGAGGGAACTCGTCGCGGCGCCAACTGGCGGCCGTCGGACCCGGTACTTCGACATCATCGTGAATCAGACGGCCGTTGAGCCAAGCAGTGATGCGCGCGTTCTCTGTCTTCTTTCCTTCACTGTCGAAACGCGGTGCTCTGAATTCGATGTCGTAGTAGGACCAGACTCCCGCGCGGCGGTAGGGGGCTTCGAGCGGCAGAGCAACGCCGTAAATTGAACCGCAGTCGCCCATCTCGGGCTTGAGCCCGTAGGAGTCGAGCACTTGCAGTTCGTATTGTCCCATGAGGTACACACCGCTATTGCCACGAGCCTGACCCGTGACACCCTGCGCTTCGACGGAGGGTGAGAACTCAATGTGGAATAGGGCGTCGCCGAATAGCTCCTTACTGAACAGGTTGCCCGTTCCCGGAGTCACTGTTGCGAAGGCATCCTCGGCCGCCCACTCAGGGGCACGCTTGTCGGCATGTGTCCAGCTAGACAAATTGCTGTCCTTGAGCAGCACAATCGCTTCGGCGGGAGCGGGGACAGGAGTGTTCGGTCCATGAATTGCCCATTGGACCCCGCCCAAGAGGTGCGTGCGGAAAGTCGGATCGCTCCACGCTTGAGAGTAGTGGCCCAATGCGGTGTAGAAAACGCGGCCTTCTCCGTAGGGCTTGCACCAAGCATTGACATAGTCACTGTCGGGGCGAGCTCCTTTCGAGAGGTCGGCTTTTTTTCCGGAGAGGTGTAGCAGGCCGTGCAACGGATAACGGTGGAAGGTCTCGAACTGATAGACCTCTTCCAACAAGCTCCATTCTTTGCCGAGGTGTTTCGTTGATGGGTGGTTCCCATCTTCAACCACCAAAGTGACTGGCATACTCCACGGGTGACCCGCAAAATGCCCGCCAATCATGTCGATGAAGGGGGCGTAGGCGGGAAAGGTATCGGTGGCGCAGTGCACTCCGACAAAGGCTCCACCTTCAGCGATCCAGTCGAGGAGTTCATCCACCCGTGCCTCCTCGATCGGCAACATGCCGGTCGTGTAGAACATCACGGCATCAAAGCTCTCCAAGGACTTAGCGTTGATCAATGAGCAGTCTTTTGTGGCAACGACCTCGTAACGATCGCCCGCGGCTTCGACCAACCCAGTCTCGGCGGCTGAAAGTTTCTCCGGTGAGTCGCGGTGAATTGCTGCGTGCTCATAGCCAGCGGAGTGTGTCAGAAAGAGCAAGCGTTCCTTGGGCGGCGTGAAGTCCGAAATCGAAACTTCCGGGACCTCGATCAAAGTGTAGTAAGCCATCGAGTGCACGAGACCTTCGCCATTCGCATCGAGGACGCCTTGCGCGTTGAGTTCGTGGACAAAGCCTTTGCGCATTTCTCCGAGGTGCAAACGCACGCGGCGCTTGCTGATCACCTCGACGCTACTCACTTTGACAGTCTCGGTGTCCAACTCAGGTGAGCCGTAGGCTGCGTGGTACTCGTAGGTGTAACTTGTGAGCTGATAGGACGCAGGATCCGCGGCACTCTCGGGCTCAATGTCGGCGGTGAAGGTCAGCTCGAATCCATCCTCGCGCGCGTTCATCCGCAGGATCTCAAAGGGCATCGATCCGTTCCACGCCACGCGTTGTAGGCCATAACTCTTCTTGCCGATCGAACCCCAGCCACGATCGGTTTGACCGACGAACATCGATCCGTCCGGCGCAAAGGCCATACGGTTAACGCCGGAATCAAGGTGTTCAATGAAGGGGAAGCAAGCTCCCTGGTAGTGACCATTCACTTGTTCGAGTTCAACACGCATCACCGTGCCATTCATTTGATCTCCAACGAAGAACTGCTCATCGAAGGGGCCAAAGGAGCCGCCTGTCGTGTCGAGCACGATGTCGGCTGCGGACTGCCCCATCTTCCTGTAGGGGAACCAGATCGACGCGGGTTGCGGCTTGGGCCACTCGTCAGTTTCCGAATTGAAATCCTCGCGCCAACGCAGTCCAGCCGGGTGTCCTTGGAAGGAACCCTGCGCCAGGTGCGAGAGCCTGTTGGTTGCGACGTAGTCGCCCTGGTTATCGACGTAGAACATCTCACCGTCCTTCCACATCCCGATACCGTTGGGCGAACGCAAGCCCGCGCAAACTGGGAGGACTTCGCCCATCGGAGTAATCTTCAAGGCCCAACCTCGCCAGGGCACGGTTGCCTTGCCCAGTGAGCCGCAGAAGCCAACGTTCAAAGTCACCCAAGCGTTACCGTCCTGGTCGAATTTGGGCCCGAAGGCAAACTCGTGGTAGTTGCCGGAGACGCCCCAGTCGTTGCAGAAGGATTCATAGAGGTCGGCGCGCCCGTCCCCATCCTCATCGACCAGGCGAGTCAGCTCACCGCGTTGCATGGTGTAGAGCGACAGTCCATCGTTCGTTGCACGCCATTCCAAACCGAGTGACTCGTGCAGCCCTTGCGCGAAGGGCACGAACTTTGCAGCGAGGGGCGGGACGCCGTAGGCGTTCTCAACAGTGAATACATCACCGCGGCGCGTAGAGACCATCGGTGTTCCATCGGGCAGAATGGTCAGTCCACCGACTTCAAGGACCAGGTCTTGCGGAACGGGCAGAGTGGTCACCGTGTAGTGCGCCCGCTGCCGGCTAACTGGAAAGTCCCGATCGAGCAGGTGATCGAGTTCGACTTCCTGCCGAATGTCGAGGGCTGGACGGGTTAAGAGTTGGAACTCCCAACCGCCAAGACCGTCGACAATCTTGGCCAGGAGGTCGTTTGTACCCTCTTTGAGGCGCAATACAATCGAGTCCTCCAAGGGGTTCAGGCCGCGCGCGACGTCCTTATCGTGGATTAGTTTGCCGTTGAGCCAAAGACGAATTCCATCGTCGCTGCCTAATGTGCAATTCACTACACGATCGTTCGGCGACTCGATGGTTGTGTAGAGATAACCTGTGACCAAGTCGGAAAGTTCCGGATCCTCCCAGGTGTCGAGGTCGATCCGGTCACCGACTGTGGCGCCGATCTTGATCCACTTGGCTTGCGTACCCTTCTTACCTTTGTACTCGGCTTCGAGATCGAGCGCTTCGCCGGCGCGCATCCTTGCCAGTTCAACTTCTGGCCCGTGGGGAGTCGCCAAGTCGCCCAAGCCATGTCCCGCGTAGGGAAATGGCGTGCACTGATACCAAGCGCCCCAATGCTCCACTTGCGGAGAAATCACATCCATCATCGCGCTGCGGGTAGCCGCGCGAGATTCAAGTTTGACGTAGGGGATGCCAGCAACGGTATCGCCCTGTAGCAGCGCGGCGGCGGAGAGTAGTTGGAGTGAAAAGATCACAGGGCCACCTCGAGGATTAGTGTGCAGTCGGAGTTGTTGGATTGAATGCGGTACCACTCTTCACCGTCGGCGCCTTTGGCCGGCGAATGTTCAGCGATGCCTTTGACTTGAACGCTGACTATTCGCGCCCCTGGTCGAAACCAGATGACTTCACTTGCGGGCAAGTTACTGAATGAGTATTCGTGAACAAGTCGAGTGGGTGAACCGTGTGGTGTGATGCGTTCGGTGACGCTCACATCGCCAATGTCGAAGAGGAAGGAGGGTGCGCCATTCTTGTCCAGGCGGTATCCGCGGAATTCTACGGGAGTGGCAGAATGGGCTTCTGAAGGCCAAGCCGTGGGCTTTTCGCCCATCACGAAGGCTGGACCGCCGGGATGTGTCCAAAGCACTTGCCCTTCTGCATTCCGGCTCATTCCGCCGCGTCCGGCCCATGCGCCAGAAGCGTCAAGGAAGGCTCCTTGCCAGACTTCCATCAGGCGAGCGCTGTCTCCGTCGTAGGCGAAGTGGATACCGAGCGGATTGCCTACGGCGATGCCGCGAGTTCCCGCGCTGTTCAGATAGGTGCGGAAAATGCGCGGGCGGTCGCCCACTTGCAGCACGAGGCTCTTGCCGGGGCTGACACCTTCGGGGGCCGGCATGAACTCACCGAGTGAGAAGTAGGCCCACATCGCATCGGTCTGCTTGTGGAAATCCCCCGCGTAGGGTTCCGGGAAAACACTGCCGCCGTCCTTCATGAAACTTGGCATGCGCGTTCCGGGTTTGATGGCGGCGGGATCCTTCATGTACTCATCGAACCAGGTGTAGCGCAGGCGTGCAGCGAAGTCCGCCATATTCGGTCCCGGGCTTCCGACCGCCGGGAAATCGCGGAAGCTATGGCAGGAGATACAGGCCCCTGTTTGCATGCCCATCATGCTGCGACCTGCAAGAACCGTGTCGTCATTGACGGTTGGCCACTTTCCGTCGGTCTCGGGTTTGACACCAGCCTTGCGAGCAAAGAGCTCCGCGAAGTCATGGACAGCTTCGCCATATTGCGGCATGCGCGTCGCGAGGTAGGGCCGCGCTTGACCACTCTCGAAGAGCACTTCGTTGAACCAACCAGTAGTCAGCTTCGCTCCCACACCATTCAAGTGCGGGGGGAAGCGCCCCTCATCACCCAGGTCAGCCGATTCGTCAAGAGACGCACAGTAGACCTCTAGTTCCTTAGCGATACCGCCACTGCCGTCGATCTCGTGGCAAGCCTGGCAGTTCAAG
The DNA here is from genome assembly GCA_047639675.1 of Planctomycetota bacterium. Taxonomy (GTDB): domain Bacteria; phylum Planctomycetota; class UBA1135; order UBA1135; genus JABACD01. Next base: position 10,125 of record JBLIOI010000010.1, read on the forward strand.
CGCGAAGTTTGGCGTTCCAAGTAGTCGAGCCGTTCATCCGCGAGTTGCGCGTGATTGGCGGCAGTTACGGCCTCTAGCATCAAGCGCGCCAATTGAGGAGCGGGGAAGGTGTAGTGGGGTCCGCCCCAGTCTTTTCCCGAGAGACATGCTTGGCCGCCATCGCGCCCGTCGATTTGCGCCAAGCTCGGCGCAGGGTGTGACGAGAATTGCATCTCACCGACCACGTGACAGGCTTGGCAACCGCGTTCGCTAAAGACGTTGAGTCCGCGCTTGGCGAGGTCTTCGTCGACGGGCATCACTTCCAAGGCGGCGCCCCACTTGCTCAGTAAGTAATTGGCGAGTAGATCGCTCTCTGCTTGCGTCAAGTTCATGTTCGGCATGCGTCCGTCGCGATGCACGCTGAGCGGATCACGCAAGAAACTAGCGAGAGCAGATGGATACCACTTGCCGGCTAGATCGGAGAATTTGCCGAGAATAAATGGGCTTGGAACTTCGCGTGAATAGAGCGGGTCTTGCTTGACGACTGATGGCGAATCCAAAGCGCCGTGACAATTGACGCAGCCAACCTGGTGGTACAGTTCACGACCCGCAATCTGCACGGCTTCCTCGGAAGCCACCTGACCACCTGCGGGCTCGCCCAAGCTAGCTAGCCAATGAACCACCGCATTCAGGTCGGCTTGTTCTTCAGCAGACTCTCCGAATAAATCCGGCATGGAGGGGCCGCTGCGTAGACTCGCTGGATCCCCAATCCAGCGCTTCATCCAAGCGGCAGAAGCTCGCGAACCCACACCAGCTAAGTCGGGACCAGGTCGCTTGCCAACGCGCTGCTGATTGGACTCGTCGGGAAGGTGGCAGTTTGAACAACCCCAATGTTCCACGAGCGAACGCAGTTCCGGCGCATTCCCATCCATTTGGGGAGCGGCCTGAACGGAGGTGTTGATCGCTCCCCCGAGGAGAACAGCCGAGGTTAGTAGAGAACGAAGCCTTGAGCGGCCGAAGAGAGCAAAACCCATAGAGATCAGCGCGGGTGGGGGTGGCGGGGGATCCATACTAAACTCCCGTGATCCACGCACCCACGGGGATACTGCTTTTGGGTCCCAGTATTGCTAGCTCGACAGTTCTAGACTCTGATTGGCGGGCAGTTCGTCCTCGCGGTCGCTTATTGGTGGCTCTTTGGTAAGCCCGAGGAGTCGTAAAATATCGTCGAGGATCAAATAGCCTGCAGGGACGAAGACCAATGTGATTGCCGTTGAGAAGATCACACCGTAGGCCAACGTGATCGCCATCGGAATCAGGAACTGAGCTTGAACGCTCGTCTCGAACATCAAGGGCGTCAAGCCAGCAAAGGTCGTTAGCGAAGTCAGGAGGATCGGGCGGAAGCGTTGTACGCCAGCGTTCCGAATTGCATCGAGCAGGTTTCCGCCTTGATTGCGATGGTGATTGATGTAATCCACCAAGACCAAAGAGTCGTTGACCACCACGCCAGTCAGCGCGACGATTCCGACGAGGGACAAGACAGACAAGTCATGGTCCATCAAAATGTGTCCAAGCACCGCGCCGATGACTCCGAAGGGTACGGCGGTCATGACAATGGCCGGCTGGATGTACGACTTGAACGGGATTGCCATCAATGCATAGATGACCAGCATGGCGACCACGGCCAGCCTGGCCAACGTGCTCATTGCTTGTCGTAGCTCTGCACTCTGCCCTTCAACCGACCAAGAGACGCTTGGGTGGCGACTTATGATCGTGGCTAACGGTCCAGCCTCCAGCGCTGAGAGAACATCACCATTAGTGGTGATCTGATCATTCAAGTCACTTGATACGGTCACGACTCGGTTGCGGTCAGAGCGTGAGATACTTGCGTAGCCTCGTCCCATCGAAGCAACGGCAACTTGTGAGAAGGGCACTTCGCTACCCTGCGGCGTGCGGATCCGCATTTGTTCCAGTGTGTGAAGAGCTCGCCTGTCTTCGAGCGGGTAACGCACCATGACTTTGACGTCGTTGCGACCGCGCTGAATCCGTTGCACTTCTTCGCCGTAGAACCCTTGGCGAACCTGTCTTGCGAGGTCAGCTAGCGTTAGGCCGAGTGCTTCTGCCGAGGGCAGAATTTCCAACAGAATTTCCTGCTTGCCGCCACGGAAGGAATCAGAAATGTCATAGACGCCGGGCAGGCCTTTAAGGACTCCCTTGAGGTCGTCGGCGGCCGCGCGTAATTCGGCCACATCATTACCCGCGAATTGAATGGAGAAGGAATCTCCACCGCCCATGACGTCCGCGGTGAAAACTAATTCGACTGCGCCAGGAATCGGTCCGCATAGAGAGCGCCAACGCTCAACCAATTCTTCGGTCGTGAGGTCTTCGCGCTCCTCTGTCGGAATCAACTCAACGATGATCTCACCCAAGTGAGTGCCCGTGGTTGATCCGGCTGCAGCGCTACCATTCTGTTGTTGGGCCTTAAAGGGCTGCTCGCCCGTGGAGGTTACATAGTGGCGAACGACATCTTCCCCGGAGCGCTCTTCGCGCACTTGCTCGCGCAAAATACGGGCGGCTTCCTCGATGCGTGCGACTGCTTCTTCTGTCACCTCGGGGGCTGTGCCAAGAGGCATGGTGAGTTGCGCTGCCACCAAATCGCCCGAGATTTTGGGGAAGTCAACGAAGCGAACGAACCCGCCGCTGACCAATCCAATGGTAAGCAGAAGTACCGAGATCGTTACAGCATGAGTGAGGTAGCGCCAACGCAGACAGAAGTCGAGGAAGGGTTGGTAGATTCGTGAGGCCGTGAATTCGAGTCCGAATTCGCACCGAGATTGAAACTTGACCCACCAACTGAAGGGCGGGTACTTCGACAAACGCGTTGTCCACTCTCCGCCATGCGCCAGGTGCGCAGGCAAGATGATCTTCGATTCAGCCCAGGAGAAGAGCAATATCGGAATCACCGCCAAGGGGAAGACACCGAAGAACTTGCCGAACAGTCCAGGTAAGTCAAGCATCGGCGCAAAGGCAACGACTGTGGTCATCACAGCGAAGGTCACCGGGATGGCGACTCGGTTCGTTCCTTTAATCGTGGCATCCTTTTGGTTGGGGTTCTTCTTTTGCTCTGTGAAAATGCTCTCGCCGATAACGATCGCATCATCAACCACGATTCCAAGCACCAAGATGAACGCGAAGAGCGACAGCATGTTGATTGACACGCCCAAGCTCGGCATCAGCCACAAGGCGCCCATGAAGGAGATCGGGATTCCGGCCGTAATCCAAAAAGCCAGGCGAAAGCGCAGGAAGAGTGCAAGCACCGCAAAGACCAAGAATAGTCCCTGGAATCCGTTCTTGGTGAGCAAACTCAGTCGTCCCTGCAACAGCACTGATGAATCCGAGTAGGTCGTGAGAGATATGCCCTCGACCATTCGCGGTTGTGCTTCCTCGATGTAGTCGCGAACCTTCTGGGCGACGGTCAGGGCGTTTTCGTCGCCCACGCTGAAAACTTGCGCTTGAACCATCGGGACACCGTTGAACTTTGCGCTCTGTGAAGTGTCGGCGAATCCGTCAATGATGGTCGCGATGTCACCGAGCAGTATGCGACTGCCATCGGGATTGGTGAGCAGCACAAGATCGCGGAAGTCTTCGCCTTCGTACGCTTGACCCTTTGCGCGCAAGAGCACTTCTCCGCTGGAGGTCTTGAGCGTCCCCGCAGATAGATCAAGCGAACTGCTCCGAACCGCATTGGCCAGGTCGTCAAAGGTCATTCCGTAGCGGCGCAGGGTGCTCTCCGATACCTCGATGGAGATCTCGTAGGGGCGTGCGCTGACGAGAGATACCTGGCTTATGCCATCGATAGCGCTCAGTTCGTCGCGGACTTGTTCACCGATGCGCTTGAGTGATCCCTCGTCCGTATGACCAGAGATCGCCACGTTGATCACCTGCTTGCGCATCAAGATCTCCTCGATGATAGGCTGCTCGGCTAGCTCTGGGAAGGTCGAGATAGCGTTGACGCGTGTCTTGACCATGTCCATAACGGTGCTGGCCTCAGCTCCCCGTTGCAGTTGAATCGTAACCGCGCCATAGCCTTCCACCGCGGTAGAGGTGACGCGCTTGACGCCATCGATGGCATGCACCTCTTCCTCGATCCTAATGCAGATTGCCTGTTCGACCTCTTCGGGCGCCGCACCAGGAAAGGGCACTGTTACCGAAATCATGTCGAGGGCAAACTCGGGGAAGAGTTCCATCTTGACAGTCGAGTAGGTCAATCCTCCGCCGACCAGCATCACGATCATGACCAGGTTAGCCGCGACTGGGTTGTTGACGAACCACGCTACGATACCCTTCATTGTTTCGGTCCTACCGAGTTGCTGTCCGCGACGTCGCTACCCAGATCACGAACGAGCATGCCGTTTGTGACTATCTCCAAGGGAGAGACCACGACACGCGTTCCTTCAGGAATCTCGGCACGCAATATGACTCGATCGCGCTCCCGCCGAATGACGTTTGCTGGAACAAAACGCAGGCGGTCTTCTTGGTCGAGGGCGTAGAGCTGCTCGCCATCGCGCAGCGCGCTGCGCGGAAACTGCATTACGTTTTCTAGTACGTGGCCGCTTATCTGGCCATCAACGAACATCCCCAGAGCGAGGGGGACTTCCTGCTCAGGTCGCTTGCGCCCGTAAGGATCTTCCACCTGGGCAACGGCCATCACCATGCGCGTCTTCATGTCGATCTCGCCCTCGGTGCGTACGATTCGCGCGTCCCAAGAGCGTCGCTTGCCAGCGAAAATGGCGCTCAGCTCAACTCTTGCTCGGCTCTCGGCATTTTCGCTCGGTGCACCAAAAGGAAGCGTCAAGAACTCCAGCTCATTGTCCGGTAGGGGCAGGCGTACTTCAGCAATGTCCGTTGCGTAGAGCATGGCGACGGCAGAACCGCGCGCCACAAATTGTCCCAGGTCGACGGATTTATTTCGGACGCGGCCGCCAAAGGGCGCAAGTAGTTTGGTGCGTTCCAGATCGCGTAGCGCACGCTCTTTCATCGCCGTGGCGGCGGCCAATGATGCCTTGGCTTCTGCAATCTGCGGTTCGTGCAAGGTCAGGGAGCTAGCTTCGCCCTCTCCCATCCGTTCCCACTCATTGCGCGCCACGTCTGCATCTGCTTCCTCTTCTTTGAGTCGACGCTGAGCGCGAGCTACGTCGAGCTCTGCTTGCGCAGTTGCGAGTTCATAGTCACGCGGGTCGATCTCAAGCAAGATTTCACCTTCGTCAAAGAAGCCACCACTGATCAGGCTCTTGGAGACGAAAGTTACGCGGCCACTGACTTCGACCACCATCTGGCTCTCGGTCCTTGGAATTACCGTCCCTTGGCTCGAAACGATCACGCGATAATCGGTGAGCTTTGCGGGGATTGTGGTCACGATGGGGCGTGGAATCACCGGCGGCTCGGATTGCGGGATCACCCGGCTGTTTGCTAGATGTTTGGCCGCGAAGGCTCCGCAAATCAAAACGACGACGGGCAGCAGGAATTTAAGGAAGGTCTTCATCGTGAGGAGGGGGCTGTACTGGTCGGTTCGGCGTCAAAACCGCCACCAAGGGCCAGGTAGAGGTCAACGCGCCTGTCGAGTTGTTCGCGACGAGCGCTGATCCAGGCGCTCTGATTGTTGAAGGCGGAGCTGCGGGCGCTAAGCATCGTGAGGATGTCTTGGCGTCCGGCGTAGTAGCGGTCTTCCGCCAGGCTCTGCGCGCCTGAAGCATATTCAGCAGCGAGCGCTAGTTGTTGTTCACGCAAGACCAAGCTCTCTTCCACCGCGAAGGCGGTCTCGACCTCAAGGAAGGCTTGCAAGATCGCTTGTCCGTACTGAGCTAGAGTTGCGCGCACGTTCGCATCTTCCAAGTCAATGTTGGCATCGAGTCGTCCGCCTTGGAAAATCGGCTGTGTAAATGATCCGGCCAAACTCCAAATGCTGAAGTCATCGTCGAATAAGTCGCCCGTTCCCGCTCCGCGACGGCCGACGCTGGCGTTCAGACCAATACTGGGCCAGAGGTCCTTGCGCGCGGCGTAAAGGTAGTAGTCGTTGGACTTGAGTTCTTGCCGAGCGGCCGCGAGATCAGGTCTGCGTTGCAAGAGCTCCGAAGGCAAGCCAACGGGTACCATTCCCGGCAAGGCAGGCAAGCTTGCACTCGCTTCTAATTCTCCCGCGGGATAGTCACCCATGAGGATTTCAAGCTCGCGTTGCACGCGCTCGAGGGTTTCCAAGTAGCTGCTGTGCTGCGCTTCGGCGCTCGCGAGCTGGACTTCCGACAAGCGCAAATCGAGGGCGGGAGAGCGACCACTACGGAAGCGTTCGCGCAGGACTTCTGTCGATTGCGCAGTACTGCGGACTCGTTCGGCCGCCAAGTCTCGTTGGAGGCCTAGCTCGCAAAGTGCGAGCCAGGTCTTCACAGCTTGGCCAGCGAGCGAAAGGCGGACGCCGTACCAAAGCGCTTCATTCGCCGCATAGGTGGCCTCAGCACCCTTTACGCGAGCGTCGAGTTTGCCCCACAGGTCAAGTTCCCAGCCGACATCGAAGGAGACGCCGTAACTATTGGTGGTGAAGCTGAGCACATCACTATCGCCACCTGGAGTGGGGAAACCGACGATGTTCTGTCGTTGGCGTCCGGCGTTACCACCTACGCTGGCCGTCGGTAAAGTCTGCGCTCCAGCAATGCGCGCCTGAGCACTCGCCGCTTGCAGGCGAGCGGTAGCTGCTTGCAAGTCATAGTTCTGTGCGAGAACTTCATCGACAACTTTCGTCAATTGCGAGTCGCCAAAGTCTTCCCACCAACGCTCGAGATCCGGAACGGCTTCCGTTTCTTCTAGCGCGTTCCAAGCCTCCGGAACCTCCAACGGAACTTCCTGGTCGTAGTCCCGCTGTTGGGGTGCATGACAAGCGCACAGGACTGCGAGGGTCGCAATGGATAAGTGATAAATTCGATGTGTCATGAGGAGGGCAGCGTTTTGGACTCATCAGGCGCTGGTGCGCACAAAGCCGCCGCTAGGAAGGAAACAATATGCTTCAAGACGCGCTCCTGATAGGCGGGCTCTAGTGACTGCTCGCCGCCGTCCAGGAAGTTGTGGGGGTCGAGCATCGTTCCGAGTAGCACACCGATGGCGCAGTTGATGCGCCACATGGATTCGCGTTCGGGAAGCGGGGGGAGAACTCCGTGCAAGGCGGCCAAGAAACGCTCGGAGGTCTTCTGGAAGATCTCGCTTAAATCGTCTGTGTGCGCGGTCTTTGCGCTCGTCAAGCGTCCGATGACTTGCACCAACTGGCTGGCGGCACCGGGATCGCTGAACCGTAAGCGTAGGATTGGCCCGACCAAAGCTTCGAGCACCTGTTCAAGGCTCGGTTCGCCAAGGGCCTCGAGTTCGTCGAGGAGGGCTAGCCGTTCCGCATTAATGGTGTCGAAGCGGCGCACGATCAAGGCGCGAAAGAGCCCTTCCTTGGATCCGAAGTGATAATTGACCGCGGCCAGGTTCACTTCCGCGAGTTTGGTCAGCTCGCGCATCGACGTGTCGGCGAATCCATACTCTGTGTAGAGATCCTCGGCAGCATCGAGAATGCGGTCTTTGGTGGTTTTTGAGGTCATGGGGCGCTCTATTGGTAAAACGTTCGTTTGAATCATACGTTTGATTCGCAAGCTCGCAAGGGCTAGTTCCAGGGAAGTTGAGTGACAGTCGTCTCTACGAACTCAGAGAATCTCCTCAGCGGACCCGGAGCGTGCCGCGTACCTCTTGCGAATGAACGACGGATCCACACCTCTCGCCGCCGAATGGCCCCTGATTCAGGGGGTGCTCAGTGGTGATCCAGCGGCCCTCGATACCTGGTACCGCAGCGAGCATCCACTCGTTTGGCGCCTAGCATTGGGAGTCCTGCTGCGAGCGGAGGAGGCTGAGGATCTAGCGCAGGAAGCCATGCTCAAACTCCATGACAAGCTCGATCGGTGGGATCCAAAGAGACCTTATAAGCAGTGGCGTAACACGCTGGTGTTGAATCTCTGTCGGGATCGGTTGCGCCGAACGGGCGCACGGGAGCGCGCGGAGAGTGCAGCGGCGCAAGATGCGTTGCAGCAACCCTTGCCGGATCCGTCACAGCAATTGGAACAGATTGAGTTGCGCCGCCTGCTGGGCATGGCGCTTGGACAGCTCAGCGCTCGCGAACGCGAAGCCTTTGTGCTGCGGGAGTTGGAGGGTAACTCCAGCGAACACGTTGCAGAAGTCATGGGAATCGAAGTCAGCAGCATGCGATCACTCCTGACTCTAGCGCGCCGCCGCATGCGCGAGTTCCTCGGTGTGCGTGCGCTCGAATTCATGGGGGAGGACCATGTCTGATCACGACGAACAAGAGCGGGTTGAGAATGCTGAGATGCGCAACCTTTGGAATCAGTTGAAAGCTCCGGACGCAACTCCGGAAACCTTTGACAAAGAGACGCAAGCCGCCGTGGATTGGATGCGTGCAGCTTGGACAGAGTTGGAAGCGCCGGAAGTCAAGCTCCCCGCGCGCCTGCGCTTCCGGTTGTTACGTAGCAGAAGAAGGTGGCTACTCCCCATCGCTACAGCAGCTGCAGCCTTGGTGTTGTTCGCTTGGCCTACAGAGCCCACAGCGCGGCACGAACCTGAAGAACCCGTCGAGATCCTTGCCAGAGTTGATTCGCCCGAAATTCACGATGAGGCGCCGCCCACTAGCGCGCCCAAAACCACAATCACATCCGCGCGCCATTCGCGCTTTGATGAAGAGCGTAATGCGATCGTCATGGAGCACGGAAAGGTGCGACTGATTCTGCTCACTGCGATCGAAGACGCACCGACCATCCCAAACTCTGCACCTCTTGAGGACTCCTAGATCATGTTACTGAAGACCCTACTTACCTGTTTACTCGCCCTCTCCGTAACGACTCCTACGCCCGCCGTGGCGCAGGGAACTGAGCAAAGCGATGACCTCGTCGTCGAGTTCTACTCTCCTAAAACAGCAAGCGTGGACGTGCTCTTTCGGGCGGCGCAGCGAGTGATCTCGGGAGTGGCTGCTGATGGCCAGTTCACTGGCTCCCCAACCCTGCAGACCTACGGTGAACTGATTCTGCTTCAGTCGAGGATGGCCGACCTGAGCCGAGTTGTTGCTATCTTGAAGCGCCTGGATGAGAACTATCAAAAGGCAGGGAAGGCCAAACCGATGGGTATGGTGGATTGGCAGTACAGGCCGCATCATGTATCCATCGATTCCGTCAAGTCTGGCCTTCGGCACTTGGACATCACCAACATCCGTACAAATAAGGCAGCGTTCCAAGACGCAGGAAGTGGCCTCCATGGCCTGGAGATCAGCTACATCATGGAAACCGGACTGGTCTTGATGCGTGGCCATACCGCGGAAATTGATCTGGCGAAGGCCATCCTGAAGACCATGGACGTCCAACAGCCCAAGTTGATGTTGACTTGCTATTTCGTTCAGGGGACGAGCGGAGAAAGCAGCGCCTCTCTTCCCAAAGAACTCGTGGAGGGGCTCAGCGCCCTCGTTCCTTCGGAGGGCTTTGAAATGCTCTCGATGGGGCTTCTGCCCTCCGATGCAAGCCGCGCAGTTCAGTTCTCCGTGGACCTCGACCGCAACCAGGGATCCTTCGAATTGGAACTTGATCCCGGTTCTTTTGATCCCGAGAGCGGGGAGTTGTCATTCAAATCCATCGATTTCGAAATGCAGTTGATGACGCAATCCCCACAACAGAAGAAGGTGGGTAGCCTAGGCAGCGCGGCTAGACGTAGTTTCAGAACAAGCGCAATTGTCAAGCCGGAGCAGTACACAGTGCTCGGCGCCGTTGGCGCCAACCCGGTCTTCGTCGTCGTCAAGTTGACGCTAATGAAGTAGCGAGTGTCTCGCTACCGGATGTACAGCGCGTTCCCGTAAGCGAGCGAGCCGTCCATTCCCAAGCGACACTCATGGAAGGAACGCAGCTTAAAACCCGCCTCTTTCAACAAGGCATCCAGCTCATGAAACTGCTGGCTGCCTTCATAGAAGTCTCCGAAGCAGACCTCGATATAGAGTGACTGTACCCCCGCGAGCGCACGCTATCCGCCTGCTATCATCTGGTGCTCCGCGCCTTGAAGATCGACCTTGAGCAGGGCCACTTGGTCCAGGTTCTGTTCTTCAAACAGTGAGTCCAACGTCTGCCCCGGAACTTTGACGGTCTCCACCTCGCGCATTTCCTTGCCGAAGGTCTTGGAGGCCGTTTCCGTAATCCGCAAGAGTGAGTTCGAACCTCGGTGCGTATTGATCCGCAAGATCAGCGGGCAATTCCTGTCCCTGATCGCTGCATGGACCACTTGGATTGAATCCTGGCTCGCGAACTTACTCTTCAGCTTCGCCGCAGACCTCGTATACGCTTCGATCAAGACCACTCTCTTGGGCTTCCCAATATGCTTGACCCCGTCCGTGAACTCGCCGCCATAGGCCCCCAAGTCCACAATCGTGTGGTAATCGAGTAGCGGAAAGGTCTTGAATAAGCGCAAAGCTCGGCGGCTCGACTTGTCGAGAGCCAGGCCCAGACGGCGGAAGGTATTTGTTTAGCTGAGCCGCTGGTTTGCGCGATGTGGGCGGGCGCTGGCGGAAAACGTGCCAGGAGCGGAGCCGGATTGCGAAGCGAAAGACGCGGGAGATGCTTTTGGCGTGATCGAATTCGTGAAGCCGCTATCCTATGTGCGGGCCGGATTCCCGGCCCGCCACCACCTGCAAGAACACCCTATGGTTATGAAAGCGCTAATTACCGGGATCACCGGCCAGGACGGATCCTATCTCGCCGAGCTTTTGCTTGAGAAGGGATATGAAGTTCACGGCATCACGCGCCGTGCGTCGAGCTTCAACACCGGCCGCATCGACCATCTCTACCGCGACTCTCACGATCCGAACGCCAAGCTGTTCTTGCACTACGGCGACCTCGCCGATGGCACGGGCTTGCGTCGTATCATCGAGAAGGTCGAGCCGGACGAAATTTACAACTTGGGCGCGCAATCTCATGTGAAGGTCTCTTTCGAACAGCCGGAGTACACCGCCGATATCGTCGCCTTGGGAACTCTGCGGTTGTTAGAGGCGGTGCGCGACTTCAGCGAGAACGCAAAGAAGGAAGTGCGCTTCTATCAAGCGGGATCCTCCGAAATGTTCGGATCGATGCCGCCGCCGCAGGATGTGAATACACCCTTTCATCCGCGCAGTCCCTACGGCGCGAGCAAAGTGGCGGCTCACCACTACTGCGTCAACTACCGCGAATCCTACGGCATGTTCGTAGCCACCGGTATCCTGTTCAACCACGAATCTCCCCGGCGCGGCGAGACCTTCGTAACGCGTAAAATCACGCGCGCTGCAGCACGCATCAAACTCGGGTTGCAGAAGAAACTTTATCTCGGCAACTTGGACGCTAGTCGCGACTGGGGATTCGCAGGCGACTACGTCGAAGCCATGTGGATGATGTTGCAGCAGGAAGTGCCCGATACTTATGTGGTCTGCACAGGCGAGAGTCACACTGTGCGCGACTTCGTTGTAGCGGTCTTCACGCAGCTCGGCTTGGATTGGGAAGAGTGCGTGGAAATCGACAAGCGTTACTTCCGCCCTGCTGAAGTCGAAGCCTTGCGCGGAGATTGCACTCAGACCAAGGAGAAGTTGGGTTGGTCACCGCGCACAAGTTTCGATGAGCTTGTGAGCATGATGATCGAGAACGACCTCGAGCTAGCGCGCCAAGAGTTGACTCTCAAGGAAGCAGGGCACACTTTGGCGGTGGGCGGTTCCGCTAACGAGTAGTTTGACTATGGAAAAGACTGCTAGAGTATGCGTCGCCGGAAGCCGCGGCATGGTTGGATCTGCGATCGTACGCCGGTTGCGCGAGGCGGGCTTTGAGGACATTCAAGAGTTGGCGCGCGACCAGGCGGACCTCACGCGAGCCGATGAAGTGGACAAGTGGTTCAAAGCCAATCGTCCTGAGTATCTATTCATCGCAGCGGCGAAAGTCGGTGGCGTGTTGGCCAACGATCTGTACTCAGCTGACTTCCTGCGCGTCAATTTGCAGATTCAGACGAACCTGATCGATTGCGCGCACCGCTACAAGGTCACCAAACTGCTATTCCTGGGCTCTTCGTGCATCTATCCGAAGCATGCGCCACAACCCATGCGAGAAGAGCACCTGATGACAGGGCTCTTAGAACCCACCAATGACGCCTACGCAATCGCAAAGATCGCCGGTATCAAAATGGTTGAAGCCTATGGCAAGCAGTACGGCCTGCGTGGGATCAGTCTGATGCCGACGAATCTCTATGGCCCGGGCGACAACTTTGACCTGCAGACGGCGCATGTTCTACCCGCCATGGTCCGCAAATTTCTCGAAGCCAAAGTTGAGGGAAAGCCGAGTGTCGGTCTCTGGGGCAGCGGGACACCGCGGCGGGAGTTCTTGCACGTGGATGACTTGGCTAGCGCGGCGCTCTTCCTGATGGAGAATTACGATGGCCCTGGCATCATCAACGTTGGCGTTGGCGAAGACATTTCGATCGCAGGCCTCGCGGCGTTGATCGCTGAAGTGGTTGGCTATGAGGGCGAAATTGTCTACGACGCGACCAAGCCAGATGGGACTCCGCGCAAGTGGCTGGACGTCAGTCGCTTGGAAGGCTTGGGCTGGAGCGCGAGCACTTCCTTGCGCGACGGGATCGTCGCAACGGTTGCTTGGTACACGGAACACCATATGAACCCTTCTGCGCTTTGAAGTTATTCGCGCTGACCTTTGGCGATATCCACACGCCGAGTTCGCACTTCCGCATCCATCAGTATGAGGAGCGCTTTCGGGCTGCCGGAATCAAACTGGAGCATGCGCTGGCGCGCGGTTTCAGAGACTTCGGTTACCTGAAGACCTGCGATGTGGTCATGTTGCAGAAGACGCTCTTGGCAACCTCGACCATCAGGAAGATCCGTCGTGCGAGCAATGTGTTGATCTATGATGCCGACGATCGCATCTGGATGCGGCCAGGCAAGCCTTATGGCTGGGCAACGCGCAGCAGGCTGAATCGCCGCTTGAAGGCGATCGTTAGCACGGCAGATCTGTGCATTGCGGCCAATCGAGTGATTGCTGCGGACCAAGAGGGGGCTGGGTCGACCAACGTGGAAGTTCTGCCGATGTCCGTGGATACATCCCAATGGAAACCAGGCGTTGCGAGTGAACTTCGGAGCGATCGGGTCACTATCGGTTGGTCGGGCGCACCGCGCAATTTGGTTTTTCTCGAGCCACTATTGCCCGCGCTGCGCGAAATCTTGCGTCAGAACAAGAATGTGCGCCTAGCCATTCACAGTGGCGAGCGGCCGAGCTTCGATGACATTGACTTTGAGCACCTTCCTTTCGAGCCGGGCTTAGAGCCGAAGGCAGTCGCACAGTTCGATATCGGACTCTTGCCTTTGCCAGATGATCCCTTTGTGCACGGGAAGTCCCCGATCAAGGCACTTCAGTACTCCGCTTGCGGCGTCCCAATCGTAGGCCAAGCGGTGGGGGCGACAGCCGAGTTGTTGCAGCATGAAGTCAACGGCTTGACTGTGACTGACGAACGCTCTTGGCTACAAAACCTACAGCGACTCGTGACGGACAGTGACCTGCGCGTTCAGCTTGGAGAGGGTGGAAAGACGATGGTCGAACGTTCCCATAGTATGGATGCAGTATTTGGGCGATATCTCTCCCTACTGCAATCTGCGCTGGAGCCTGCACAATGACCATTCAGCGATCGCCGAACCGACCGGCGGAGTTGCGTCAAGTCAGCGCAGCTAGCGATCTCTCGGATGCCATCGCTGTTCTTGGCAAGGCTCCGGATGGATGTCTGGTTTGCGATACGCCCAATCCCAAGCAGCTCTTCTTGCGTTTCGGAAAGTGGCACTGGCAGTGTGGCGGATGTGGGCTGGTTTTTATCCACGACATCTATCCTGAGTTCATTTCGGACGTGGAACCTGAAATCATTCTGGATGAAATCCTAAACACAGCGCCGCGCAAGAAGGAGCTCTTGCAGTGGCGAGCGACTCTGGCGGAGTTCGAAGGATATCGTTCGAATAATCGCCTCCTGGACTTGGGCTGCGCCAAGGGCAACTTTCTAAAGTTGATTAAGGAAGCCGGCTGGCAAGAGCATGGGGTTGAGACAGTTCCCGTACTCGCCAAGCATTGCAGTGAAACTCTTGGTCTGAATGCCTTCAGTGGCGACTTGATCTCTGCAGCTTTCCCGGAGGATCACTTCGATGTAATTCACATGAGCGAGGTGATCGAGCACGTGATCAACCCCGTGGAACTTCTGACGGAAGTGCACCGGGTACTGCGCCCTGGAGGATTGGCGTTCTTCCGCACCGGTAACGTGAAGAGTTGGTCGGCCCGCGTTCGAGGACCCGAGTGGCCTTACTTTCGGTTTTCCGCCGGCGATCACATTCGATTCTACGGCCCCAAATCGACTCGGGCATTGGGTGAAACCGTAGGATTCGCCAAGAGCACTACCAGCACGCGCGGCTTCGCTTTTCGCGAAGGCGGCGAGTTGAAAGGGCATTGGTACAAACTCCCAGTCAAGCTGACCCAAGGGCCAATTTCCATTCTTGCCGGATGGTGCGGCGCAGGCCATCGATTGACCATGCGCTTCACAAAGGGCTAGCAGTCCACGCTGAACCGGCTTCTTAGCACGAGCTCTTAGGCCGCAATCGAGGCGCTCACAAGGTCGTCGAAGCTGGAGAACCCTCTCGTTTCCAAGCCGCGCAAGAACCCTTCGAGCCACCAAGACTTGTTGATTGCCAGAAGTGTTTCGTCGAGTAACTTTGTGGCCTCTTGGGCCATTGCAAGGTACTCACTGCCGGCGCGTTCAAGCTCCCCAATGTTGATCTCGCTGAGCGAGCGAGCTGCCTGTTCGAACGCGGGTAGCAACGGGAACAGTTCAATCTGGTGTTGGCGAATGCCAGCGGCAGTTAGAGGGGCGACCCAAGTCCAGTTCTTGCTCAGCAGGATCTGCGGATGCTTGTTAATCAAGTGAACCCAAGCTTGAGCCGTTTGAACGTTGCGGCGCTGCAAGTCGTCATAGGTGAATGTGTGCTCGTGCGTTGCACGAGCACGCGAGTCGAAGCGCACACGGTAACCAGCTTGGTGGAGCCTGAAGCCCAAGTCAGTGTCTTCTGCGCCGTAGTGGATGAAACTCTCGTCGAAGTTTCCTACCTGCTTCACAGCAGCCAAGGGGACGCTCACGTTGCAGGTGTAGAAGTGCTGCCAATCGTACAATCCGCCGTGCTCGACTTGGCGATAGCAGAACATCAGTATTGAGTGTTCAAGGACTCGCATTAGTGCGCCGTCCAGTACTTCGGGGGGCTGCTCGAAAGTGCCCAAAACGCAGCGCAATTGATCAGGCTCGGCGGCATGCGCTTCGATATGTCTGCGCACAAGGACGGGATCCGCCATGGTGTCATCGTTGATGAAGAGCACTAATTCCCCGCTCGCCACGGCCAAACCAGCGTTGCGAGCCTTGGCCAAGGAGGAGCCGCCAGACTCCCGGTGTACTATTCGCACCGGAACTTTGAACTCACGTTGATCGAGGAAAGCGCCGGTTCCATCCGTGCATCCGTCGTCAACAATCACCATCTCGAAAGAGCCGAGCACGGCGTCTTGCGCCTCAAAGGTGTCCAAGCAACGTTTGAGGGTCTCGATTCTGTTGTAGCTGCAAAGGACAACCGACAACTTCGGTTGGCCGGTTGGCATGACGATTGACGTCTCCTTCTGCTCGGACGGCCAATCGCTGGGAGTGTGATTTGCGAGTTGGCAGAGCTCCTTGTACTGACCTGCTACCTTGGCAGGAATCGAGTGATCGGGCCTACTACGTGATAGCCTTTGTTCGGGGAAGTCGCGATTGATCGGTGCTCCAACGAACTGCTCCAAACGGTCTAAACCTTCCTCAGTGAAGAGTTGCTCGTAATGCAGGAACAACCATTGCCCGTCGTGTTGGTGCTGTTCGAGGATGCGAGCGTACATGCAGCTCCAAATTTCCAAGGCCTGGTCTGCGTCTACACTCAAGTCGGAGAGGTACTCCGCGCTCTCGACTTCTGTGAGCATGCTGGACGCCGTAACCGCAGGGTCGCGAAAGATGCAAACGAAGCGCGCATCGGCAAGGTGGGGGCGCCATGCATCCAGCGTATAGCACATGCGCGGATCCTTGATCACGAAGGGTTGAACTGCGCAAGCACGTTGGATAGGTACGTTCAGATAGCTACTGGCCTGGAACTTGGCCTGGCCATCTCGGGCAATCAACCAGCGTTGCATTATTCCCTGCGGCTTAGCCTCGGGCCAATGGCTTGCGAGCAGGTACTCGTTCAGTCCATTGATTTCAGCTGTCTCATAGAAGCCCTTGGGATTACTAGCGTGGCCCTTATAAGGGTTGGACCCCGGAAACCAACCCGCATTAGCCAGAGTGCCGGCGACCATACTCGTCCCACTACGTCCGCTGCCCATGATGACAACGTTGTGAGCTGTATTGGGTCGACGCAAGTCAGTGCCAGCTACGGCTTGGTACACACCAGCGTGCCAGGGGCCCTGGGAAACGAGGGAGATGGCGGACAGAAAGGTTTCGAAGCTTGCTTGATCGATGGGCATGCCAGTACCCAGAGCGTCAAACTCCAAAATGGCTTCAGTGAGCGCAGGGATCTTGTCCTTCATCGCCTTGTACTGCTTGGGCGCTAAGGCGAGTAGACACTCAATCTGATGCTCGTCTTCACAGCTCAGGATTGAAGGGTCCTGATGCTTGGCCCACATGCGCGTGCGATAGAAGCCGAGCTTATTCACATACTCGAAGTAGCTGTGAATGTCCGGTGCGAGTTCGTTCTCTGCGTAGCAGTTGGAGAAGTGCCGCAGGTTGTAGCCCTCAGCTTGGAAGCGATAGCCGAGTTCCGTTGCGGCGACGACCCCCGTGTCAAACAGCTCGCTGTCGAAGCCCCCGATCTCACGTAGAGCCTGGGTTTCCAGGGAGAGGTTGTTTGCCGAGAAGTATTCCCATGCGAGTGTTTCGTTTTCACGCAGCGAATTGAAGGGCAGGAAGAGATCGCTGGCCTGCAGTACCTGAATGAAGGGGCTGGCCAACGCTTTTTCGCTAAAGGGGAAACTGCCGAGCACGATGCTTTTCGGCCCGCAGTTGGCATGAGCATGCAGGTGTTCGTCGAGGAGGTTGTCCGCGAGCTTCGCGTGTTCGTCGAGGAAGAGTGTCAAACGTCCGCGCGAATGCTGCAGCGCCAAGTTGCGCGCGGCGCCGGGTCCGCCCGATTTGTATTCCAGAAGCTTGAACTCAAATTTGTTGTGCAATCCATCGAGCGCAAATTCGACTGAGTTCCCGTCATCTACCACGATGCACTCGAATCTATCTGCGGACAGGCTTTGGCGTCCAAGGGCTTCGAGGAGGCCAGAAAGCGTCGTGCTACCTTCACCTAAGGTGATGACAACGGTCAGATCTATTGTCGTAGAGGTCATGGAGTCTTGCCGGTGAGCCCGGACATTGAGAATGAGGACGGTCCTCTAACTCCATCGGAACAATGTAAATTCACGGAGAGGTCCTGCCCCAGACGCACCTCTCTTATGTTTCACTTTTGAGACCCGGGACGCTCCGAGGGGGATAAAGGCCCCAAAGACTTCCTAAACAGGCTCCGATGGCTCTGTCTCGGGGCGAGATAGCTGATTAGGGAGCGATCGAAAAGTAGAGCGCGTTGGTGAGTCCAGAAGCGCTGGCTGTGGCTGGATCGCGGTACCAATACTGGGCGTAGACTTGCGTGCCTACGACCAGCGAGGCATCGCCGCCGCCTTGAATCAGAGCGTTGAAGTCGAAGCTGAAATTGCCCGAACAGTCGGGCGCGCCGGTGTTTCCGCCAGAGTCTTGCGGTGAGGTGCGGACTAGCGGAGCACTCACGCAAAGAGTGCCATCGCTGAAGGGATTGAAAGCTGGGGCGAGGCCGTAGAACAGGATGCCATTGCGGTTGTTCAAGACATCGCTAGCTGTGACATCGAAGCCAGTGGGGGATGTGGCGCTGGCACTGCCGCTTGAAGCGATTTGTGCTGCGCAACCAGCACTGTTGACCTTGGCGGTACAATAGGCGCTCGGGTCGTCGCCCGACGGCAAGAAGAATATCGGGTTGGTGTAAGCAGTCATTGATCCGCTCGCACTATAAGCGCGCACCCACGAGTTCACGCCGGTCTCAAGTGTCGTCGCACACTCGTACACGCCTTGACCGGTGAGCGGTCCACTTTGGCAGAGAGTGCTCTCGTTCGAGTCGCCATCGCGACCGCTGAAGATTGTGATCGTGCTCGTGTCTGCGCCGAAGTTGTAATGCACGCGCGCCATGTAGTTTGACATCGGGCTGCCCGGCGGGAGTGGGTGCATCGACCCCATTGGAATCGTTGAGCCTCCCAGTTGTGCTTCCATGATGAGCACATGGCCGTTCGAGATGTAATGCTGTCCTGAGCGCAGGGCGGCGTGAACGCTCTCGATGCTGAAAGCTTCAGCGCCCAAGATTACGTTGTTTGAGCCGAAGGCGAAGGCTTGGTCGTGGGTGTCGCTTCCGGAGTAAGCGTAAAGCAGGCGTCCATCCAGCAACCAATTGACCCATTGTGCGACGTGGCTGCCTTGTCCGCTTTGGCTGCTGCCATTCCAAATCTCGACACCCTGCAAGGCGTCCGCTTCGATTCCGTTCGTCGCCGAAATACTGTTCCAACCAAACTCGCCTGAATCGGGATGGTGAGCAATCGGGTAGCCGCCCTGCGACCTGATGTTGCTGATGTTGCTCGTGAACGAGCTCAGCGCATCGCTGAATAATCCGTCGCAGAAACCGAGCAGGCCGGAATCGCCGCCACTAATCCGCGCGCTGAGTTGATGTGCGCCCATGTGATTAGCGGAGGTAAATCCAAGGCACAAAATGTCTCCGAGATCACTCCCGGA
Organism: Planctomycetota bacterium; assembly: GCA_047639675.1. Taxonomy (GTDB): domain Bacteria; phylum Planctomycetota; class UBA1135; order UBA1135; genus JABACD01. The sequence continues at coordinate 29,079 of JBLIOI010000010.1, forward strand.
CTGCGAACCGACTTCGTCGCTCGATAGCTCGATGTCCGGCATGCAAAGGAAGTTTGCATCGGTCTGTGCGACGCATTCGGCAACGATTGCGTTGTACTCGCCTGTGCTGTTGATGCAGTAGCTATGATCTGTAGCTGTGAACCAGTCCATTCCGAGTGCTTGGTACTGGCTGCGCAACTGTGCGTAGCTGAAGCTGCCGGAAGTTTGCAGTGTTTCCGCTGTGCAGTTGGAGGAGGGGGCGCAGGCTCCTGAAGATTCGCCGTGGCAGGAGTGAACGTGTAGGTCGCCGGAGTGAATTGTGGATCCAGTGGCTGCATTCATCACGCTATTGGGCACTGCTAGAGGAGCGGCCAAGCGCCGAACACTGCTCGAAATTGTTGCGACTCGGGCGGCGCCATCCGCCAGAGTCCAACGCACCTGGACCTGAATCTCACGGGCAGTCCCGGCGGGCTCATCTGCCGCGAAGACCTGGTCAAGGTGCAGCGGGAAGTTGAGTTGCACATAGGGGCGTGTGCGCCCGGCTGAATACTCTTCTTCAAGACCCTGCAGGCGCAACGCGACTTCGCGGCGTGTGTCGGCAATCTCGCTACCTTCAAAATCCGCTGCATCCGGGTCTGCGTACCAGCGTTTGTCGCCAAAGCCATCGCGATGACCATGGGGCAAACGTTCAATCAGCGCGCTGATCTCACCAAAGCGCGGATCCCCGAGCAGCCCGTGCGCCAAGGGGGTGCTGTAGATCACATCTCCAAGGCAAGATACGGTCAACCCTTCCAGATGAACGGCGATACCTGAATCATCTGGTGTGTAGAAGAACACTGCGGTCTCCACCGAGTTCAGCACGCGCACTTCGGCGGGTGTGAAAGGGATTAGAATGGGCCTGGATTCCGATTCGCTAACGCCTGGCTTCAGTTGAGCCCAAGTGGCGGCGCTTGCGAGGAGGACGGTCAAGGGACCGATTAAGGCAGTGTGACGCAGGAGGTTCTTCATGGTTGTGTAGCTCGCGAACTAAAGTCTCGGGTTGGAGCGGAGGATGCCAGAGACGGGTGAAACGGGTCTTGCTACGGTCTATTAGGGACAGAAGATGACTTCGGTTGCGTTCGAGAGGTTGAAGCCCGCTCCGCCAGCTGCCGTATCACGGAACCAGCATTGGAAGTTAGTGGAAACTCCAGGGTCAATGGCAGCGCCGCCGGGCAAGTTATTCATGTCCAACCCTTGTGTGAATACTCCGGCCGGGCTGGAGATCAGGATCCCAAGTCGCTTGATTGCGCCACCGACGCAGCGTGTCCCGTCCCCGAGTGGCAACGAAACCTGATTGGGTCCGACGAAGAAGATCCCGGGCTTACTTCCCGGCGCGCCCGCAGCACTCAAGCCGAATGCGTTGTCGCTGATGAAGGTGGAACCCGTCGTCGAGATCACGGAACCGGGGCTAGCACTGTTGGGCGACAGGGGGCAGTAGTTGGCAGCGGGCAAGCATGTGTAGATTGCGGTGATGGTGCCAACCAAGTCGATGGTGGCGCTGATCTTGCTGGCGGGATCGGTGAAGTCGAAGGCGGTGACCATCGGCGAAACCATGGTGATCATGGAGCCAGAGCGAATCAGGGTTCCGCTCGTGGCTGCCGGCGGACCAAAGGTTCCAGTGAGGTCTGTTTGGGTCGATGCGCCAACGAGTGGTGTGACCGTCAAGGTTCCGGCGGTGACTTCGAGCGTGGTCATCGTCGTGAAGTTGCCCGCGTTGTCGACCGTAAAGGGGTCTGACGTGATTGAGAAACGCATTCCCGCAACATCAATGGTTGCGAGGGCCGGGAAGCCCGGGATTGGGTTCGGAATTACCCCCGAGAGGTCTGGTGTAACCAACATGTCCGCGCCAGTCCACTGGCCGTCGCCGACGGGATTGCCTCCCGTTCCAAGGAGCAAGTCAACAGTTCCGGAGAGCTGAAAGGTGTTGCTGGGATTCCCGATCAGGTTGCCCACCGACGTTGTTCCGCTCCAAGTGTAGTTGGTGTTGCTTTGATCAACGGCGAATTGAAACGTTTGGGCTTCGACTGAGGTGGACAGCGCAGCAAGGCTGCAAGCGACTGCAGCGATCAGGGAATGTCTCATAGTTTCTGTTTTGGGGTGGCGAATGGGGGTTATGCGGAGCTCAATGTGCTCCTCCTGCTCTGTGTATAAGAGTAGCAGACCGCCTCAATTCTAGGGAGTCATGACGCTGAGAGGATCAAAGCTTCCTACCTGAGCAGAGATCGAATACCTTGCGCGCGCCAATGATTGCCCGTTTTCTGCTCATTCTCAGCCTTTGCCTCGCTACCTCGTGTGCGACTGGAGGCCAGTCAAATATCCCTGATTTGTCGACGGAACCCTGGCGCGCAACTCGCGCGGGGACCGTGGGGGTAGCATTGGTCACTGGTGTTGCGAGCGGCTACGAAGTGGACTCGACGGTGAATGTGGTCGCTGCAAACTTCGGTGATCCAGTGAGTTTGCATGGCGACATGGTCGGACGCTACGGCGTCGGTGTGCAAGGCGAGTACTATCCTATCGATGACTTGATGCTCTTCCTCGGTGCCGAGCGGCGTGCCTTCGAGCCAGACTTGGGCGAAGAGGCCATCTCCTTTGGTGAAGCTTCACAAAACGAGATATTCATTGGAATGCGCTACTTCTTGCCCTATCGATTCCTGAAGAGCCAAAGACTGCGCGCATTTGTGCAGGCGAAGCTGGCCTACATACCGTCGGTGGAGTTCGAAATGGAATCCCGCTTGGAGTTTGACCCGCCGTTGAACGATGCGGTCTTGGTTTCTCCGTACAGCGGCAGTGACTATTGGTCGATTGGCGCCGGCGCCGGTTTCGCTTACCAATACTCAGATTCCGTGCTGCTGAGCTTTGGCTTTTTCTATGAGCTACCGCTGGGTGCCTCCGAAGGACGCTCAGCGGCGTCGCTCAAAGAGGCGACAGGCAACTCATTCGTTGACAATATACTCGACCAGTTAGAGTACGACGTTGAGCTTGAACCGCGGGGTTGGATCTCTTTCTTAAGGTTGTCCTACGCCTTCTAGCTCGCAACCGCAGAGAAGTGCTCGCAAGTAGAAGCGCCAAGCTATACAGCCGACGAGTGCGCCGGTCCAGATGTCGAAAAAGAAGTGTTGCTTGGTGGTCAGGATGCTCAAACACAGAGCAAGCCAGGATAGAACTGCGATCACAATGGCGATGGTGTCGAGTTTTCCGCGCCTCCACAGCTTGTGACGACCAACCCTTGTTCGCGTGAACTGTGCCCAAGTGAATAGCATCAGAATGCTGAGGGACACGTGCAAGCTGGGCCAAGCGTTGAAGGGTGCGTCCAGGGAATAGAGTTCAGCGAACAGCCCGTTCAGGAACTCACTGCTCGTTCCGAGTTTGCTTTCCATTTCACTGCGCACATAGATGCGCGTGGGGAATGCCAGGAAGACGGCCCATGTGATCAAGGATACGAGGACTTGCGCTTGAAAGTGATACAAGATCGCCAAGGTCCCTCGTTTGCCGCGCGGGGCAAGCAGCATCGTGATAGGAAAGTACAAGTACAAGGACATGTACACGAGCACGGTCCAAGGTAGGGCAGGAACTGCGCGATCAATGAAGCTTGTAGAGTCCCAAAGAGAAACTCCACGCCACTCTGCGAGACGTAGGATCGCCAAGTAGCCGCCACCAAGAGTGACGAGTTGGACAGCTAGCGTAACGCCCGCAAAGAGCAGACGATTTCCGCATAGGGCGAAATTCCATAGAGGGACCATTAGTGTCCACAGGCGTGCTGGTCTCGTAGTTGGATCGGTCTGGGACAAGAGGCGCCCAGGGTACGCGAGCTTGCGCGTGAGTCACGCTTCCTTCTGTGTCTGTTGCGCTTGCTTTGCAGAATCCACAGCCCGAGAACAGCTGGCGCTACGGTCAAAGCCAGCATGCTCATGGCGAAGCCGCAGGTTTCGAGGGACCCGCCAAAGCCAGGATCACATTACGCCCAATCAGGAACCGCCCTAGGGCTGCGTAGAGCGTGCGTTCGAGGTGTCCCTGGCTGAAGCCCCCCGAGAGTGCCCGTGCCAGGAAGATCCCACCGCCAGCCGATTAACCCAAGTACCCCGCGCAAAGAAGCCATGCCTCTTGCGGAGAGCTAAAGCACAGCAATTAGACGGGGAGCAAGCATGACTGTCGAACCTTGAGCCGGCCGTGATTTTCAAATCATCGAGGCCGCTGATTCCGTGAGGCTCTCGCCCACAACCTCATTGATAGAGGTCAGGAAGCAAGATCAGTTCAATCCTTCGAGGAACCTTGCCAAGCGCTTCAGCGATTCATTGATGTTCTCCATAGAAGTGGCGTAACTGAAGCGGATATGCCCCTCGACGCCAAAGGCTGCGCCAGGAACGATGGCGACACCTTCGCGTTCCAGCAGAGTGTCGCAGAACTCCTCGCTATTGCCATCGGGCCAATGTTTCGTGATGTCAGGAAAAACGTAGAAAGCGCCGCGAGGCGGAGGTGTGTGCATGCCGAGGGCTTCGAGTCCTTCTAGGATGCGGTCTCGCCTTTCACAAAAGGCGGCCAGCATGATATCGAGCTCGGGCGGCTCAGATCTCAGAGCCGCTTCGAACGCCTCCTGTCCAATAGCGTTCGGTGCGCCCGTCAGTTGCGAGTGCAAGCGTTCGACGGCGTTGGCGACCTTCTTTTGTGCCGCGACGAACCCTATGCGGTAGCCCGTCATCGCATAGGTCTTGCTTGCGCCGTCGACGATCACGGTTCGAGCGCGTGCGTCGTCTCCGTACTGAACCGTGCTGCGGTAGGGTTCACTGTCGTAGACTAGGCGGCCATATATTTCATCCGACAGAATCCAGATGTCGTGCTTCTTCGCAAAGGCAGCAAGTTTGGCTAGCTCTTCTTCCGTGCAAACATACCCGCTCGGATTGCTGGGGGAGTTGAGCATGATCCCGGCAGTCTTCGATGTCACCGCTTGTTCAAGCGCATCGAAGTCAGGCCCCATGTCAGGACGCGGCGCAACGCCGATCGACGCACCGCCGGCGAAGCGAACTTGTTCCACGTAGCTAACCCACGCTGGCAGCAGTAAGAGTACTTCGTCTCCATCGGAAACGAGGGTCAAGAGAGCCCCGGAGAGCGCATGTTTACCGCTATGGCAAACGGTGATTTCTTCACTCGTGAACGGTACTCCGCGGGTACGCGTTAGGTGTTCAGCGATCGCCTCGCGCAAGGCCAAGCGGCCCGGGGCGGGGGTGTAGCGCACGCGCCCGCCATTTATGGCGGCCTTGGCAGCATCCCGCACGACTTTTGGAGAGTCAAAGTCGGGCTCTCCGGCAGTCATGTTGACTATGTCTCGGCCGCTGGCTGCTAGCTTCTTTGCGCGGGCATCCAGAGCCAGGGTTTGTGAGAGGGGGATTCGGTCGACGCGCTGGTTGATTCGCATTCATGCCATTCTGAAGAGCTTGCGCTCTGGGTCAAGTCGCAGGAGACTTCCCTCGCAAACCGTGCCCAAAGACTCGGATTCCGAGCAGCAGAGGGCAATTCTCACCCTGCTTTCACGCGGCCTCTCCGCTCCCGACTACGACCTTGATTGCTCACTGAATCCCCGATTCAGTTGCCTTTCAAGGCCAGGGCTAGAGGGCAGGGGCGACAACAAGAGAGCAAGAAGAGTTTAGCCACGGTCTGCTAGGCGCTTGTCGGGAAGTTCTGTCCAATTGGGTCGTCCGTTCAAAATTCCGATGTGGTTGGATACTCCTGAGGCCTCAGCGAGTATCAAACACGCCCACCTTTTCCACGATCCCTACCTTTTTCAGCGCTAGATGAGTCGGAAGTCCCGCCTGCTACGAATTCTCGTCGTCGTTCTCCTGATCGTCGTCTTCATTGGCTATTTCGCCTTCTCGACGCTGCTCTTCGATCCCTTCGAAGACAGTCTGGAGCTGGACGCTTCGGTGCTTGTGGATCGTCGGGTCGATTTCTTCATCGCCCGGGCGCAACTCGAAGGCGAGTTTGATCCCTTTCCGCACCTGCGGGCGATCGAGGTTTTGGATGACGACGTGGCCTGGCAGGTTTGGTTTAACTCGCCAGAGTGCGAGACTCTTTCTGCGGATATAGGCTACCCGGAATTGATCGGTCGGATCGAACAGGAGCTCAGCCAACTTCCGCTAAGCATCGAGCCTCTCGATGTCTTCGGTGGTCGGGACTTGATCGTTGCGGGCAAGTTTAAGCCTGGCGGAATCGAGCAGTCTGAGTGGGCGATTTATGGTTCGCTTTCGACGACGGGCAAGTTGGGCGTTGAGATGCTCAAATTTCCCGGGCTGATCGGACTGGAGGATCAAGGCATTACGGTTACGCCGCTCGACGGCTACGTAACAATGAGTGGCGGAAATATAAGCAGCCCGATCTCTGTCGGTCGCATCTTAGATGTTGGCATTGTTTCCAACTCAGCGGGGATGATCACCCGTGCGATTGAGTTGGAGAGCAAGCAGTTTGAAGGCTCTGTCTATGCAGGGGCTACTTACAACGACGGAATCCTGCTCGGCGATCGCAATGACGATGCCAATGAGTTTGAGATCATTCTGAACAACCGCGCGCTGATGGAGACCATGCAAGTCACCGGCGCATGGCCGGACCCAAATAGCCAGGACTTCGTTCCTTCGCTGATCTCCAAGTTCTTTCAGATTGGAACGATCAACCAGTTGGTTGGAATTCTGGGGATTGACGAAGGCGTGAGCCTCGATCTCAAGGCTAGCCTTTCAAGCGAGTTGATGTCGTCGCTCCAAACGCGCACCTACAATAAGCGCGCGATCAGTGGCGAGGACCTCGTTGATAAGTACGCAGTCTACGCGCCTCAGGATGTCAGCATCTTTGTCTACTTCAAGTGCAATATGGGCGATCTCCTGACGCAAGTCTTCGACTCTATGGAGCCGGCCACGCGCGGATTGGTAGAGGAACGTTTCCAAGCGACGGGGAAGTACCGCGACTTGAACCAACTCATCGAAGAAATCGACTCGGCGCTGCTCGACCACTTCGTCTTCATGGCACGCGAAAACGACTACCCCGAAGCCGATGATGATCCGCCGCACAACGACGAGCCGGTTCCGGCCTTCGCTATCGTTGCCTTCCTCGCGGATGGCGGCAAGGAGAAGATTGACGGCTTGCGAGCTACCGTTGGTGGAATGGGCGCAAGCATTGGCTTGCAAGGAAGCGAGCCTGGGACGTCCGGTTTCTACTCGCGCTCTGTTGGCGGCTATAGTTTCAACGAATACTGGTCGCCGCACATCGATGGCACAGGCGTGATGGCTGCTGGCACCACTCAAGATGTCGTCACGATCACCAATTCGAGCTTGATGTACGAGCACGTTCGCAAGACCTTCACACAGGGTGCGCCGACACGGCCGCGTCTTTCCGAGCGTTCGGATTTCGCCACGCTTGCTCGACACTCCGAGAACGGCGCGAACTTGGCCATCTGGATCAATCCGCGCAGTGCCATGCCCATGCTCAAAACAGCGGCGCAGGGTTGGGCGGAGGATGGCGTCACGATCGACTGGGCCTTCGAGCGCGCGCGCGTTGAGGACAAGGTCCTACGCGATGAGTACCGCGACAGAAAGAAGGAAGCTCTGACCCCGATCGAGCGCGGCGATCTCGACCGAGTCGTTAACGATCAACTTGACGAAATTGATCAAGCGATCAAGCGCGAGCAGATTCCAAAGGTCCTCGGTGGCTACGAGCGCAAGTTGACCTATCTGAACGCGATTCATGGTGGGCTGATGATGATCGCGGCCAGCCCGCGAGACTTGGACCTGACATTGCGACTGATGACACCCATTGAGGGGAATTAGCGCGCCCCGGGCTAGATTGGCCCTGGGTTCGGGTTGACGCCATCATGGGGATTATTTCCCGTAAGCGAGCGCCCCACAGCCGGCTGGCACCTGTGACTAAGACTCGCTTGCGGACACCTTGGCCTAAGAGGACAGGGGGGGGGCAACTTCACCAATTCCAATAGCAGCGAACTGCAGAGCGCATAGTGCGCGGAGGTGAGCTCGATTCGAGCTTCACCTTCATTTTGAATCGCTGGGGTGCAAGAACCGCGCCATGTCCTCGACGCCCAAGTATCCAACCTTTCGCCGCACTTCGACGCCTTCGGCTGAGAGCACGATCACAGTTGGATAGGCTTCCACCTTGAAGCGCTGCTTGAGTTGCTTGTGCTGATCGCCGTCTACTTTGACTGCGATGATGCCTGCGGTTTTCGCGGCATTCACGACCTTCTGCGAAGTGTAGACCCATGAATCCATTTGCTTGCATGGGCCGCACCAGGTGGTTTCGAAGTCGATCAGTAGTGGTTTCTTAGAGGCGATCGCTTGCGCCGCAGCGGCCCCAAAGTCGTGAGAAAAGGCTAGCGGAGTCTGCGCGCGCTTTGCATTTCGATCGACTGCGTAGACATCCGCCAAGCGCTCTTCTTCTGCGCGCGTGATGCCGGGGTCATAGGGCTCGATTCGAACCCACATTCCATCGGGGCAGACGGCGACCATGCGATAGGCGGAGTCCGCAAGCCATGCGTGCTTGGTCATTGTACGTGAGCCTGCTTTCGCGACGAAGGTCTCCTTGTCGCGGGATAGAGACCAACTGTCAGTTTCGTCAAATAAGCCGTTCATGCTCATTTCGGTGATGAGTACAAAAGCGGGTTCGCCCTCCAAGGTTACTTCTCCTTGATGCCACCCGCTTCTTGACCAGCGTAGAGCCGGTTCGATTTCCGGTTCACTCGGATCCGCTACGAACCATAATGCGAGGGGGTAGGGGCGGGTGCTTTTGTTGTCGGCTAGTTCCAGCTCGATGAGGGTCTTGAAGCTCGCCCAAATCTTCCCGCGGCGTTCAACGCCCTCCGTGACCGAGACTTCATTCGCTGTACGTTCTCCATCGCGGTTGTGGTCGATCCACAGCTTGTCGATGTGCTTGGAAGTTCCGTGGCGTGACAGGACGATGGAGAAGGAAGCGTGCCCCAGCTCAAGTGTGCCATGTAACTCATCGCCGACTGCCTTCAACGGCAACTTCGATCCCTTTGGGCTCCAGCGCAAGTTAGCCGTGTCGCTTGAAACCATTGGTGTCAGTCGAACTTCGATTGGCGCCGACTTGGCGGCGACGGTTGTTTGCGAGTTGGCCTGCGTCGATGCGAGCGAGAGTAGTACCGGAACGAGGAGTGAGTTCATGGCTCCATGGTAGCGGAGTACAGAATCAAAAAAGCGCCGCGACTCTCGACCGGAGTCGAAAGTGGCGGCGCTTCTACATTTGGATCGTTCCTAGGCTTTCGGTGCAGAGTCCGAATCCTGGGTTTGAATCTCGGGATTGATTTTGCCAAGCACCGCCGGTAATTCGATACCAGCCTGCGAGGCGAGTTCGTGAATAGCGGGCAAACTGCCGATCATCCCTGACAAGAAGTTCGACGTGCTGCTCTTGCCATCGCTGCCCTTGCCAGAGTCCCAAACAGTGATCTTGTCGATCTTCAGGTTCTGAATGGCTTTTACTTGTTCCGCGACGATGCCGGGCAGCTGCTCGATCATCAGCAGTGTGGGGGCGATGTCGGGGTTCTCCGCGCAAGAGAGGATCAGCTCGCGATAGCCGTCCGCCTTAGCAGCGAGGACCTTGCGAATGCCTTCCGCTTCAGCGTTGTAGCGCGCGATGGTTGCGTCCGCTTCACCCTGCGCCTCACGGCGCAAGCGTTCGGCCTCTGCTTCGGCAGCGATCACGATGCGCTCTCGTTCAACTTCTTGTTGGGTAAGAACGTCACGACCGAGGCGCGCCGTTTCTTGATGGCGTTCAGCGATCAGGACGGCTTCACGGGCCTTGGCTGCAGCCACTTCAGCCCGTTGGCGTGATGAAGCTTCAACTTCGGCGAGGTTAGCGTTGGCTTCGGCGACTTGAGCTTTGGACTCGTTCTCGCCCTCGATTGCCAGTGCCTCAGCCTTGGCTACCTGAACTCGTTTCTGTTGCTCTGCGTGCTTCTCACCTGCGACGGCCTCGGCTTCCTGCGCTGAAACGGCAACTCGTTGACGACGCTCCGCGTTCTTTTGGCCTTCGGTTGATGTGGCCTGTTCTTCGGAGACTCGCACGTTTTGCTCTCGGACTGCGGCAGCCTCTCCGATCGCTCCATCGCGATCTTGCAGAGCAACCTCGACCTTGGCGTTGTTGATCGCCTCGGCCGCTGCGCGCTTGCCAATCGCCTGGATGTAGCCACTTTCGTCAGTGATGTCGCGGACGTTTACGTTGATTAGGTCGAGGCCGATCTTGTTGATCTCTTGGGCAACGTTTTCGTTGATCAGCGCCATGAACTTCTCGCGATCCTTATTGATCTCCTCGATCGATAGAGTCGCGATAACGAGCCGCAACTGGCCGAGGATGATGTCCTGGGCCTGCTCGCGAATCTTGGAGTCAGGCAGCCCGAGGAGACGCTCCGCCGCATTGTTCATCAGAACATCATCGGTGGATATGCCGACGGTAAAGGTCGCGGGAACGTTCACGCGAATGTTGTTGAGGCTTAGCGCTCCTTCCAAGGGAATCTCAATCACTTGGGGCTCAAGGCTCAGATATTCAAAGTCTTGAATCAGCGGAATGATGAATGTTCCACCGCCGTGCAGGCAGCGCGCCGCTGATGCACCACCAACCTTGCCGTATATAACGAGGACGCGGTTGGAGGGACAACGCTTGTATTGGCGAACAACGAAGATCGCGAAGAACAAGAAGAGTAGCAGCAGGCTGACAATGATGCCTACCCACCACAGAGGGTTGGCGTCTGCGGCCGGTAGAAGCAGTAGAAAGTTCATAGGGTTCCTTGGTGACTTGGTACGAGCGAGTTTGATTGTGTTTCTGGCTGGCAACTCATTCCGGGCCGACAGTCAGGCTGCTGTCATCGTTGACACGTAGCACGATGGCGCGCGTATGACTGTTCAGTTGGGGTCCATCGGAGACTGCTTTGTAGATGCGTTGACGGCCGGTCACGACAATACGGACTTGACCGGAGCCCGCACCCTTTGCAGGAATGTTGGCGTAGACCTCGCCGACCTTCCCAACTGTCGCCGACATAGGAATGTTGCCGCTGCTTTCGAGGCCGCGCATGCCGCTGAGTGCTGCGCCTAGAATCCAGACCATGATGACTCCTCCAACGAAGGCGAAGCCAAAGGAGAAGGTCGCGCTTAAACCGGCGCCAAGGAAACTGCCAATCCCGACCCATCCGAACCCCATCATGAAAGTCGATACACCCTGAATCGAGAGGATCTGAAAGGCACTGTTCGAGTCTCCGCCGTCGAGACTGCTACCAGCATCAGGATCGAATCCATCCCCGCCGTCGCCGCCGATCAACATCAGGAGGATCAATAAAAGGAAGACCCCACTGCCCAATGCAGCGGGGATCGAAAACCAGAGCACCTGTCCTTCAAATAATGTGTTCAGCATGTGATTGGCCCCTCCAGGGGCGCGAGCAATCTACGCGTATTGGCTTATCAATTCATTTTTTTGTGGAGCAGAATCAGTCGCCGGGGAGCGGCTGAGGGTCGAGAGGGCCCTGGAGTGCCGGAACTCCAGATTTACATGGCCTTCACATTTCCCCTACAGAATCTAGGCCCTTTGTTTAGACTTTGCACATGCGATTTCGAGGCGTGTGGTTGATTGCCACCTTGCCCCTTTTATTGGGAGCCTGTGAAGGGGAAGCTCTGGTGACACCAGGAATCCCTGCGTTGCCTTCGTACATCGAATCACTCGATGTACAGGTTCAGCAGCTGCTTAGGGATGCGCAAGCCGAGCTGCTAAATGACCCGTCGAACGGCCAGCGTTGGATGGACTTGGGCATGGCCTTCGAAGCTCACCAGGAAGGCTGGCAAGCGGCGCTTCGCTATCGCCAAGCTGTGAAGATTAGGCCTGACGATCCAAAGTGGTGGTATCGATTGGCGATGGCGCAAGAGCTGAGCGATGAGGTCGAGGAAGCGCTTGATTCATTGGCGCGCTCAATCGAGCTCAATGGAAACTATGCGCCCTCCCATTGGCGTTGTGGGCAATGGAAGTTGGAGATGGGGGAGACGGAGGTCGCACGAGCATTTTTTGAACGAGCCTTAATCATCGATCCCACTTGCGATGCAGCTCTTGCGGGCTTGGCGCAGGTTCATGTGTGGCTAGGTGAATATGAGGAGGCCATTGCTCTCTTGGAAAGAGACTCCTTGATCAGCGGTCCTAGCGGCAAGTTCCTGAGCGGTCAGATCGGGATTGCTTATCAGCGCATGGGGAACTCGGAGAGGGCTCGCCATTTCTTGGCGAGAGCGGACAACGCCAAGCCACACTTTTCTGATCCATGGAGATCTGAGATTGATCACTTGGGAACAGGCTTGCCCACGGTCAACCGCCAGGCACGTCAATGGATCTCTACTGGGCAAGCGCAACGCGCGGTTGTGGAACTGGAGAAGGCGCATGCCTTAGACCCCAGCTTCGTTCCGATCTTGCGGACCTTGGGCGCGGCCTATTCGGCGACTGGGCAAACGGCTAAGTCGCTAGATGCACTCCACAGAGCTCTGCTGTTGGAACCCGAGAACATTGAATTACGCGTGGATGCGACCTGGGCACGCGCTATCGATGGCGACCTGGAGGGAGCATTAGTCGATGTGGATGCGATTCTGATCGACGCCCCATCGGGTCATAAGGCGCACGCTTTGCGCAGTCAGGTGCTGCTTGACTTGCGGCGTGGGGAAGAAGCGATTGCAGCGTTCGAGTTGGCGATGAGGTACGGGCAGCGCAACCCAAGAATGCTGGTTGATATTGGCCGTGCCCAGATTGAGTTGCAGCGCTTCGCTGACTCGCTCGCTAGTTTTACTCTAGCCGTCGAGCAAGAGCCTGGGTTGCAATCTGCATGGATCGGCCAGGGGATCGCCGCCGTGGAGTTACAAGATCTCGACACTGCGCAAGCGGCAATCACTCGAGCAGCGGCGTTGACTCCTTTGGGATCCAACGAGCTACCAATCATCACAATCGTGCGCGACCAGATCGATTCCATGCGGGTATCGAGTCCGTCTTTGAAGAAATAAGAAATCTCTTGTCGCCTATGCTGAAGCTCGAACCGTTTCTGTCCACGATCCTATTCTTGTGCCTGATTGGCTGCGTTTCTTGTGGTGGACCGGAGGAGTCGGGCCAGACGAGAAGTTCGAGTGAACCGCAAGGTACGCCTTGGCTTCAGGATCAAGCGAGGGCGGCCGGGCTTGATTTCAAACACCACACAGGAGCCAAGGGCGAGTTCTTGTTTCCAGAACACATGGGCGGAGGAGTAGCGCTTCTGGACTTCGACGGTGACGGCTACCTCGACATCTTTTTGCTCCAAAGCGGCGACCTCGCCTCGCCTGGAGCGATGGAAACGGCGCACAGGCTCTACCGAAACCGCGGCGATGGAACGTTCGAGGACGTGTCGGCGGGTAGTGGCCTGCTGACTTCGGGCTACGGCATCGGTGTTGTGGCTGGCGACTACGACGGTGACGGGCGAACGGACTTGTACCTGTTGAATGTCGGGGGGAACGTTCTTCTTCGCAACCTAGGCGCTGGAGAGTTTGAAGATGTCACGGAGCGCGCCGGCGTAGCAGGAATGGTCTGGAGCACAAGCGGTTGTTTCTCCGACTACGATGCCGATGGCGATCTGGATCTATTTGTCGCTAACTATGTGTTTTGGACTAAGAATACCGACAAGGAGTGCTACGAGCAAACTGGGCGACGTACCTACTGTGGACCTCACAGTTACAACGCGCCGGTTCCCGATGTTCTTTATCGCAACGATGGTGACGGCACCTTCAGCGAGGTTTCCAGGGAAGCAGGTCTCTCGAACCACTATGGAAATGGCTTGGGTGTCGTCAGCGTGGACTTCAATGGTGATGGTTTTTTGGACTTCTTTGTGGCCAACGACCGTTCGGAAGATCAGCTATGGATGAACAAGGGCGACGGAACATTCCAGGATGAAGCCAATCTGATGGGCTGCGCCGTTGATCGCAATGGTGTTGCCAGGGCAGGCATGGGAGTCGATGCTGCGGATGTGGACGACGACGGCGATCCGGACTTGATCGTGGTCAACCTGCATGGCGAGTTGGACGGTTTCTATCGCAATGAGGGGCATTACTTCTTCGAGCAAACTACAAGCGCTGGCATCGGGTTAACTACGCGTGCCTACACCCGCTTTGGAGTTGGATTTGAGGACTTCGACAATGACCAAGATCTCGACCTCTACCAAGCCAATGGCCGGGTGACCTTGGTGGGGGAGAACTACGTAGAGAATCCCTTCGCTGAGCCGAATGTGCTTCTGATTCAAAACGAGCCGGGTAAATGGCGCGAGTCTGATCTGCTGGGCGGAACGGAGGAGTCTTTGATTCATGTGAGTCGTGGCGCCGCCTTTGGTGACTTCGACAACGACGGCGGAGTGGACGTAGTCGTCGTGAATTCCAATGAGGCTCCTTACCTTCTGCGCAACGTGCACGCGGACCGTGGACATTGGCTGTTGCTTGACGTGAGGGGGAGACACGGTTCAAGTGCGATTGGGGCCTCAGTGCATGTGGTCTTGGGCGAGCGCAAGATACGCCGCGATGTACTTCCCGGTAGAGGATATGCCAGCAGCTCAGATCCTCGTGTTCATCTAGGCCTCGGTGCGGTGGCGGAGCTTCGAGAGCTCGAAGTGCGTTGGGTCGATGGCCAATCGGAGTTGTTCGGTCCTTTTACTGCGGATCAGGTAGTGATACTTCGACGCGGCGAAGGTCGGCCACCGCATTGAAATGCCGAGTTAGGGGCCCCGCGGGCAGGCCTTTGCTCAAAAACTCATTCGTGGGGGTCGCGGACAGAGCAGGGGGCGCTAGAATATTGATTCGCTACTAATCGCAACCCCTTACCAGGAGACTCGCATGCGATTCGCAACCTGTCGGGCATCTTTGCTCACCACACTCTTCACTCTTGTTCCGGTGCTCGCCGCAGCTCAAGTGACCACCTTCTTTCACGAAGACTTTGAATCTGGGATCACTGACTGGATCGTCCCAGGACAGTGGCACTTGATCTCTGATGCGGAGGTACCCTGTGATGGAGCCGCCGCGCCTTTTCCCAATGGGCAATTCGGAGCACGCTTTGGCCAGCAGGGTTCTTGCGTATTCGGCGAGGCCGCCGCGGGCCTGACTCAGAAAACGGCCATGTCTATTCCCTCTGACATGGGGCCAGTCACTCTCAAAATAACTAGCTACGACGAGACCGAGTGCGACAGCTGTGGTTGGGACTGGCGGTTCATTTACGTGTCGAGTGACAATGGAGTCAGTTGGGAGTTCATTGGCGAGAGCGGTGAACTCGGTTGGCACGAAACAGAGCTCGACCTCACCCAGTACGCAGGTATGGATATCAAGCTGAAGTTTGAATTTGATGCGGTTGACTGGCACGGAAACTGGGGACTGGGCTGGCTGATCGACGATATTCGAGTTGATGTCGGTGAATGTGAGCTGTCAGGCAACTACTGTTCGACGACAGTGAACTCATCGTCCCAGTCTGCTGAGATGACGCACAGCGGAACGACTAGCCTTGCGGCGAATGACTTAGTGGTCGGTGCGCACCGCCTTCCTCCCAATAAGCCTGGCTTGATGTTCTACGGGCCGACGCAAGTGGAGATTCCTTACGGTGACGGAACGCTATGTTCAGGAGCCGGTGGCCTTGGGTACTTCCGCTTGCAGCCGATCTTGAACAGTGGTCCCACTGGTTTCGTCGAGCTTCCGCTTGATTACGATCTGGGAGTACTCGGTTCGGGGGACGGCCAGATAACCGCAGGCTCAACGTGGAACTTCCAATTCTGGTTCCGCGATCAGGAAGGCGGTCCCGCGGGCTTCTCCTTCAGCGATGGACTCGAGGTTCACTTCTGTCCTTGATCTTTTCCGAACGCGATAGCGCAAAATACAGGGGCGGCGCAGTGGTGAAACTCCACTGCGCCGCCCTTGTTCCTTTCGTTCAATGCGAGGCAGAGCTGACCCTAGTAACGGGGTCCGATGTTTGGCGAAAGATGATTGAGGACGAGGTGAACGTCGAGTACTTGACTCTCGATGGAATGGGCCTCTCCTACAAGAAGTCCTAAGAGAGCACCGTGCGAGATCTTCCTATCCAACTCTCGAGCTTTGGCTATCGCTGTCAAGCCGAGTAAGGGTCGGAAGGCGTGGTTCCTACCCTGTGAGCTGAGACGGTCGGTTGGAATTGTCGGTTCCTAGGATTGATGCTGTCGGGTGCTGAGGATAGAGTGGGCACCCCAAGCTCACCTGTCCCGACTTTGATTCGGGACGGTGGCCAGGACAAAGCATGAAAGTCCTCATACTCGCCGGTGGATACGGAACGCGCCTCAGCGAAGAAACCGTGTCAACTCCCAAGCCGATGGTCGAAATCGGCGGTAAGCCGATCGTTTGGCACATCATGAAGCACTACTCGTCCTTCGGGTTCAACGAGTTCGTGTTGCTGCTCGGCTACAAGAGTTATGTGTTCAAAGAGTACTTCGCCAACTACTTTCTGCACCAGAGCGACGTGACGTTCAATCTCGCCACCAACGAGATGAAGGTGCATCAGAATACGAGCGAACCTTGGACCGTCACCTTGCTCGATACTGGGCTCGATACGATGACGGGTGGACGGATTCTGCGCGCCAAGGAATTTGTTGGTGATGAGACCTTCTTCCTGACTTATGGCGACGGTTTGTCGGATATCGCAGTGGACGAGGAACTGGCCTTTCATCGCCAGCACGGCAAGTCCGCGACGGTGACATCAGTGCAACCCGAGGGCCGTTTTGGTGCCATCGACTCCGATTCGGCGGGGCTGATCACCAGCTTCACGGAGAAGCCCGCGGGGGACGGAGCCTGGATCAACGCTGGCTACTTCATCCTTGAGCCAAAAGTCTTCGATTACATCAACGAGGGCGACCAGACCATTTGGGAGCGCGCACCGCTTGAGAAATTGGCTTCTGACGGCGAGCTGTACTCCCACCCGCACAATGGCTTCTGGCGTTGCATGGACACTTTGCGGGACAAACAACAACTCAACGCTCTTTGGAATTCAGGTGACGCTCCTTGGCGTAGCTGGAAGTAGGGCGACAGGCGCGCCGGGACAATCAACATGAACGAGATCGAGAAGTTTCAGGCGGAAGTCCGCGAGAACATCAGCAACCTTGGCAAGTCCGCTGAAATGCAGCAGCTCGGCATGGACTTTGTCGGCAAGACCGCGCCCGAGAAGTACAGCTACAACTTCAGCTGGATGGGGCGCCCGATCATTCAATTTCCGCAAGACATGATCGCCATGCAGGAAATATTCTGGAAGGTGCAGCCTGACCTCGTGATCGAGACTGGTATTGCGCACGGAGGTTCGCTGGTGTTCTACGCCTCCTTGCTTGAGCTGATCGGCAAGGGGCGCGTGCTTGGCATCGATATCGATATTAGAGATCATAATCGTGTTGAAATCGAGAAGCACCCGATGGCCGGTCGCATCGACATGATCCAAGGCTCAGCGATTGACGATGGGATTGCTCGGGAAGTAGCAGAGCATGCAAAGAGCGCAGAAACTGTCTTGGTCGTTCTTGATTCAAATCACACACACGCTCACGTCAAACGTGAACTAGAGCTCTACTCTCCGTTGGTCTCGGTCGGAAGCTACTGTGTTGTCTTTGACACGGTGGTTGAAGATATGCCGCCCGGATCGTTCCCCGGCCGCCCTTGGGACATCGGCGACAATCCGAAGACGGCTGTTCATGAGTTCATCGAAACGAACGATCAGTTTGAAATTGATGCGGCGATTCACGAGAAGCTCCTGATCACTGTCGCTCCTGACGGTTACCTCAAGCGGGTTCGATAAAGCACGTGACTGGCGAGCGGCGACCTATCGTGATCTGGGGAGCGATCGGGCAAGCCGTGGTCTTGAGCGAGTTCGCTGCGCAGATTGGGCTCTCGATTCTGGCCCTCGTGGACAACGACGAAGAACTGTCTTCGCCACTCGCTGGGGTGCCCTTGTTGCGTGGAGCTGCCGGGCTTGAGCGATGGTTAGCGCAGGCCGGTGGTGCGCAGCCGATGGGTGCAATCGTTGCAGTAGGCGGCGCGCGAGGCTCAGTGCGCATGGAGCTAGCGGCAAGTATGCAAGCGATGGGGCTTCAGTCAGTCGATGCTGTGCATCCGGCAGCCTATGTCGCCACTGACGCGACTTGCGGTGCAGGCTTGCAGGTCATGGCTGGAGCTGTCGTTGGTGCCCGCGCTCGCTTAGGTCAGCAGTGCCTGATCAACACCGGCGCAACTGTTGATCACGAGTGTCAATTGGATGACGGTGTACACGTCGGACCGGGAGCTAGCTTAGCGGGCTGCGTTCGCGTCGGGCGCCATAGCTTTGTAGGCACCGGTGCTGTTGTCTTGCCACGCATTCAGATCGGCTCCGATGTTGTGGTGGGGGCGGGCGCCGTCGTGACACGGGACCTTCCCGATGGAGTCGTTGTGGTCGGCAATCCAGCCCGAGTGTTGCGGAAGTAGTCGTGGCTACGCTTGCTTACTAGCCTCGTGCTCTAGGTAGGACCAGATCTCCGAGTAGCGCCAATCCTCGCGCTGCAGCAGCTTACTGTTGAGCAGAGACTTCGCATTGCGCGTGGCAGATTGAACGACTGCGCTCTTGCGAATCCTGCGACCGAGGGAATTGCGGCGACGCTCGCTGCTTTTCAATCGGGCAGCCGTTTCATCACGTAGTTCCTGACTTTGTTCAGCAAGTGCTCGATTCCACTCAGCCAGCTCCTCATCCATGTCGACGCCAAGTACTACGGAGGACTGAATGGCATCGTAGCAGGCGCAGAAGTAGTTGGGCCAGTCGGGTTCGTGCTTCGTGAGCCGGCCGCCGAGCTCCTCACGTAACATGACGTAGTCGTTGTAGATGGAACCAGAAACTGTTCGCGCTTTGACCGGAACGCGATCGTAGAAGACGATATCGCCGCCGAGGGAGGCTGCAAACTCTTTGGCGAGCCCGGTTTTCATACGAACGCTGAGCCCGTTGCTGACGGTAGTATCAGAAAAGCAAACGAGGCCCTCTTCGATGTAGGTCACCTCTTCGCAGTAGTTCAGCGCCTGGATAGCGAGGGTGTAGTCCGGTGAGACTGGAGGGAATAAACGTCCCAATGGAGCGTTGCGTATCTTCTGCAGGACATCCCGACGTATAGCGCTGTAGTGAGCGATCGGAAGACGGTGCTTTGCGTCTTGATAACTGCCATGCACAAGCGTGTCGAGCGCTTCGTCAGCGCTAAGGCTGTGGACAGGGCCGCGACCGCCATTGCGCCGAATTCGTTTTCCCAGCCCATAGTCCTCTAGCGAGTCCCACTGCCAGCGCAGGGCTTCGGGATTACATTCTTCGACGACCTGCTGAATACGTGCCAACGCATGAAACTTCAAGGCTTGCTTGTCTTCAAGCAAACACAGGTACTCACCCTGCGCTCGATCGCAAGCAGCCTCCCAGTTGTCGCACATGCTTAGGCCTTCGACGCGCTCGTAGTGCAGTCGCGAGTCGTCGAATGTGCTGATCGCCTCACGAGTTTCCTCGTTCTCGCTATTGTCCGAGATCACCAACTCGAAGTCTTGAAGGGTCTGTTTGAGCACAGACGCGACGGCAATCTTCGTCAGCTTGGGACGATTGCGCGTGGGGATGACCACGCTGAACTTGGGACGTGCCATGGCTTTAGGAAGGCTCTGCGCAGACTTTCACGTCGAGCAGACTGCGTAGGGTGTTCACAACGTACTCCGTATCCTCGCGGGTCATGTCGAAGTTACTGGGCAGATTGAAACCGCGCTGGCCCACTCGCAGGCTAACGGGGTTTGTGTCTTGGTCGTCAAACATTGGGAAGCTACTGACAGGGTAGAAGAAGGGTCGCGCGCCAATCCCAGCTTCATTCAAGCGCGAGAGCAGAACGTCGCGTTCGATGCAATGGGCCTCTCCAAGCACCACTGTTGGCATCCAGTAGGAATTGAGAGTGCCGTCGGGCTGAGGGTTCCAGGCGAGGTCCGTGATGCCTTGCGCGGCTTCGGTGTACCACTCGAAGATCTTGCGCTTCTTCTGAATGAGTTCGTCGATGCGCTCCAGTTGGGCGCAACCAAGTGCGGCCTGAATGTTCGACATGCGGTACTTGTAGCCAATCTGCTCACACCAGAACATTTTGGGAACCTTGGGGTCGCGGCCATGGTTCTCAAGGATGGTGATTTGCTCCGCCAAGTCTGCGCGGTTAGTCACGAGCATACCCCCCTCACCGGTGGTCATGGTCTTAGTCCCGTGAAAAGAGAACACGCCAATGTCACCGATGGAGCCCGCGCGTTGGTTGCCAATCATCGAACCGATGGCTTCCGCAGCATCCTCGATGACAGCCAGACCATGGCGCTTCGCGATTTCAAGAATGGCCGGCATGTCTACCAAGTTGCCGTACACGTGGACGACCAAGATGGCTTTGGTCCTTGGCGTAATGGCTTCTTCCACTTGGGCGGGGTCGATGCACCAACTGTCTTGCAGCACATCAACGAATACAGGCTTTGCTCCCAGGTATGTAATTGGCGCGACGCTCGCAACCCAGGTTGCGTCAGGAACGATCACTTCGTCGCCGTGGCCGATACCGAGCGCGGCGAGTCCCATGTGCAGCGCGCCGGTGCAGCTGGATGTGGGGAATGCAAACTGCGTTCCCATATGGCTGGCAAATTCATCCTGTAGCTTGTTCAGGGACTCGTAGCAACGCGAACCCCAACCGTGGGTCATGGCTTCGGTGACAGCAGAAATCTCGAGTTGCGTAATGCTCGGCTTCGCATAGGGGATGTTTCTCATTCAGCTCACCTCTAGCTCTGGGATGCAGGTCACAAATTGCCCGTCCCACTCGCGAATGTAGGCCAGTTGCTCGCGGATCTCGGGCAGGATATTCCAGGGCAAAACGAGCACGAAGTCCGGCTTGGCCTGCTGCAGGCGTTCTTCTGCGACGATCGGAATGTGGCTGCCCGGCATGTGTAGGCCCTGCTTGTGGGGGTTGCGATCGACGACGAACTCGATCAACTCCGTGCCTTTCACGCCGCAGTAATTGAGCAGAGTGTTGCCCTTGGCAGCGGCGCCGTAGGCCGCCACTTTGCGGCCGGCGCGGCGTTGTTCATTGAGGAAGTCGAGCAGCGACATGCGGATCTTGTCCGCAGCGTCTTGCAAGCTCTGATAGCCCTCGGCGCTCTGCAGCCCCGCGTCGATTTCCTTTTGCAGGATGGCTGCGACTTGATCCGTCACGGCTAGCGAGTCGTGAGCAGCATGGCGCGCGAAGACGCGCAAGGAGCCGCCGTGGGTTGGAATTTCTTGTACATCGTAAACCGTCAATCCATGGGCTGCGAGAATCGCTTGGACGGCGGTCAATGACAGGTAGCTGAAGTGTTCGTGATAGATCGTGTCGAACTGATTCTCCTGGATCAGGTTCAGTAGATGGGGGAACTCAAAGGTCAGTGTCCCTGTTGCGGCCAGCGCAATTGTGAAGCCTCTCACGAAGTCATTGATGTCCGGAACATGGGCTAACACATTATTGCCCAGCATCAGGTCAAAGCCTGTTCCGCCAGCGAGCACCTTGGTGGCAGTCTCGTTACCCCAAAACTCTTCGAGGGTTTCGACACCCTTCGTGCGCGCTTGGGCAGCCGTTCCAGAAGTGGGTTCGACGCCGAGGGCAGGAATCCCCGCCTGGACGAAGTATTGGAGCAAGTAGCCGTCGTTGGAAGCGACCTCAAGTACGCGTGAGTTGGCGTCAAGGGCCAAGCGCTCGATCATCGAGGCCGTGTACGCCTTGCTGTGCGCCAACCAGGAGGTCGATACGGATGAGTAGTAGGCATAGTCGCCGGTGAAGATCTCATCGGACTGTTGGTACTCATCAATTTGCACTAGCCAGCAAGCTTCACAAACGAAAACGGCCAGCGGGAAGTACGTCTCAGGTTCGTCCAGTTGCGCAGTGCTGCGGTACGCATTGGAAGGCGGAGCGTTTACCAGATCAATGAAAGGAAGGCGGACGGGCGTCAGGCAGAATCGGCAGTTCATAGTTCCAGGCCCTCGAAGGCTTGATCGAAGGGGGTAAGCGAAGCGTCACGCTCGGAGATTTCGGCGATTGGAAGGGGCCAATCGATCGCTAGCTCTGGACTCGCGTGATGCACACCGCCTTGAAAGTCAGGCGCGTAGTTCGCCGTATGCAAGTAGAGCAGTTGACAGTTTGCTGTGAGCGTCTGAAAGCCATGCGCGAAGCCGCGCGGGATGTAGACCATGTTCTGTTCGGCTTCGTCAAGCGTCACCGCATGCCACTGACCAAAGGTGAGAGAGCCCTTGCGCAGGTCGACCATCACGTCATAAACGCGGCCGGCGATACAGCGCACAAGCTTGTCCTCGGCATGGGGCGCCACTTGGAAGTGCACGCCCCGCAGGGTGCCTTGCTTGGATGTGAATGAGGAATTGATTTGCTCGATAGCGCGCCCGCCATTCAGCTCGCTGAGTTCTTCCTGGCAGAACCAGCGTGAAAACCAACCACGAGAATCGGGTTTGCCCGTGGAGTGCAATTGCGCAGCGCCCGCAAGCGGAAGATTCTCAATCGAAATCATAGAGCCCATTGAATCTCTTGCTGAGCTGCGCACTCGGTGTACTTGGCGATCTGCTCGGTGCTGATGGTTTGCGCGTCTTCGTAGTAGGAGCGGTACCACGCTACCGTTTCGTGCAAGGTTTCGTCGAGCCCCCAGACTGGCTTCCACTTGAGTTCGCGCAGCGCCTTGGTGCTATCTAGCATCAGCAGCCCAGCCTCATGGGGCGCATTCTCCTGGGGCGTGATCTCGCAACGAATCTCGGGCCAGGAACGCTGCATGCGCTCGAACAAGCCTTCGGTCGTCAAGTTGGAGTCGAGCTCCGGACCGAAGTTCCAGGCGCTTGCAAACTCTTTGCGCTCGTTCAACAGTTCCGCTCCCAAGGCTAAGTACCCGGCTAGCGGTTCAAGTACATGCTGCCAGGGCCGGGAACTCTTCGGGTTACGAATCTCGACCGGGCGAGAAGCAGATGCGGCGCGCATCACGTCGGGCACTAATCGATTCTCACACCAGTCGCCGCCTCCAATCACATTTCCGGCGCGTGCGGTGGCCACGAGTGCGTTGGATCCCTGGGTTGCCTCGAAGAACGATCGACGAAAGCTCGCGGTGAGAAGCTCGACGCAGGCTTTCGAGGCGCTGTACGGATCATGCCCACCTAGTTCGTCGTTCTCTCGGTAGCCATAGAGCCACTCGCGATTTTCATAGCACTTGTCCGTCGTAATGACGATCACAGCTTTCACGCTCGGTATCTGCCGACAGGTGTCCAGCAAGCGCGCCGTTCCCATCACATTCGACTCAAAGGTCTCCAGCGGATCCTCGTAGGACTTGAGCACGAGGGGTTGGGCAGCCAGGTGAAATACGATCTCTGGTTGGGCTTCAATCAACGCCTCACGTAGACGTGATCCTTGGTTTAGATTGCCGATGATCGAGTTCAGCCCAAGTTCCAGTAGGCCGTAATGACTAGGGCTGGTCGACGGTGCCAGGGCGTACCCCGTAACTTTCGCCTCTAGTTGCTCAAGCCACAGCGCGAGCCACGAGCCTTTGAAGCCCGTATGCCCGGTGAGGAATACGCGGCGGTTTCGATAAGCGGATTGAAAGGATGTGGCCAAAGTCTCTTCGGTCAGATGGGATGGGTGGCTGAGCAGAGTCCCTTGCCTGCCTGGTCTAATTATAGAAAGCTGAGGGGCCAGCCGGAACCGTGAAGCTCCCAGTGCTTATCCCCCCGGCAATGTGCCACACGGCGTAATCGATGTGTCCGGCGGAACGCATTGGTGAATATTCTCGAAATCTCGCAGTTCGAGATCGACTGGCTTCGAATTCGGTGTCTTAGCCATCGAGGGATGGGGGATCTGCTGAGCTGCGGACTTCAGCATCTGATCCATCCACGGCAAGCCGGTTAGCGCCCAAGCTCGCGGCTCCAAAGGGGCTGCCATGGAACCCGTGAACTGAACTTGGGCATGGGCGACGAGATACACCGAGCGACCTAGCGCAATTGAATCGGGCGGCGCAGAGGTTGTCTTCCCTGCGCCGCCCTTTTGTTCTCCGGTGGTCTTGCCACGCGCAGCTAGCGCTCGAAGGCTCCCATGTCCGTGATCGGTCCAGGTCCAACGCCCGTATTCGGCGCCGACGGATCGTCCACTGGCCGCGGGTTTCCAAGAAGATCGAGGGGCAATAATTCTAGGTAGTCTAGATCGCCGTCAATGTCGAGAGAGTCTGCGCTCAACAGAAGATTGGAACCCGCATCGGCGCAGGGCGAGCCCGCACCGAGTCTGTAGTCGCCGCTGGGCGCATTGTTGAATAGGGGGTCGGCACTCAAGAGAGACACGGACGTAACCGTCGCGTTGCCATTGAAGACGGACCCCAATCCACCCTCCAAGTCAGAGTAGGAGAGGGCGAGCGTGTGGCTCGTGCTGCCCACAGGTCCATTGCTGTGGACGCTTGGTCCACTCAAGGCTGTGTTCTCCCACATGATCGAGTTTTCGACTTGAATATGGGTGCCTTCGAATGATCTCGCATAGGAGCCGATCGCACCGCCACCGTCAAACTCTGAAACACCGAGTACTGTGTTCTTGACGAAGGTGGAGCTGTTTACGATCAGGTTGATGCTACCGAACCAGTCATTCGTATGAATGGCCCCTCCTCTGGCCGCAGTGTTCGAGCTGAAGAAGCAATTCTCGATCCGGGCATTTCCGTGGGTAAGCTCGATCGCGCCGCCGCTTCCTTGGGACTCGTTGTTGCGAAAGATGCACTGCTCAAGAAGGCTCTCGCCGCCGTGCACGTCGAGGACGACCGCAGCGCCCGACTGCATGGTCGTGTTGCCCGTGAATGAACAGCGTTTAGCGCGCAATAGACCATTCGTGGAGATGATCGCGGCACCTCCCATCTCTCTTGTATTGTTCTGGAAATCACAATCGATGACGTTCACGTCGCCCCAGCCGTAAATCGCGCCATCCTTGCAGGAGATGAAGACGCAGTCTTCGACGGTGGCACTTGCATCGATCACCTTCAAGCTCGATGAAGGGTAGCCAGTTGACAGACCGTTCATGATTGTGAGCCCCCGTAAGCGCAAGTGATTTCCCTCTCCGTCCACTCTGAACGCATAGCCGGAGTTTTGGAGGTCCATCGTGCAGGTCGCGGCACCGCCGCTACTGAAGATCGTGATGTTCCGCGGGCCCGAATCTCCAATGATCAAGTTACGGTTACTTGTGCCCGTGTACGTGCCTGCTTCCACGTGGATTGAGTCACCGTCCTGGGCCACATCGAGAGCTTGGTTGAAGTCTTTGAAAGGCGAAGAAGCGCTACCGTTTCCTCCATTGGCTGCGGCCGCATCGATGTACAGGCTGGCGAATCCTTCGCACAAGTCAGGGATTCCGTTGTCGTTGATGTCAAGGGCTCCTTGACAGACGATCTCTAGGGTGTCATCGATCCCGTTTCCGTTGCAGTCGCTGAGCGGCGCGCAATGATCGGGCCTGAAATCGCCGTTGCAGTCCTGCGCTGATCCATTCGAGATATCGATGATGTCGTCGATTCCGTTTCCGTTGCAGTCATTGACTGTGTCGACGGTTGTAAGGAGCGTCGCGCCACCTATAGCGCGAAGGCCACCGGAACGATGGACGTAAGCCTGAACCGTTCGTGTTCTGAAGCCACCGGAGGACACTTGGCCTGCCGGTAAGAACCAGTCCGCAACGCCGCTCGGGCCGATGAGAATTTGGGTATTCCAGTTGGAGTACTGCTGGGGGAAGGCGACTAGCTGAATGCCCCCAGGACTGGCCACGAAATTGAAAGCAGCTTGTTGTCCACTAGCGAGCAGAACTCGATCGCCGGGGTTGCCTTCCACTCGCAAGTGGAAGGTGTCGCCTTCGGCTGCCAAGGAACGAATGGCACGCAAGCTGCGGCGCGATCCCGGAATTTCAGTCAGAGTTCCACCCAACCAAAAGGTCGAAGGCCCTGGCTGGCCGAGAGGATTTTGGCCGAACCGGAAGCCGCCCGCACCGCCAACATAATCGTTATCGAGTAGCCGCACGCTGGTTGCAAGATCTGCCCAGAGACCTGCTCCGCCGTCTCCTGCCGGTGCGCTGAACGTGGGGTCCGTGTCGCCTCCGTTGCCGCCTGCGAACTCGCAGCCAGAAGCTAAGATTCCGGCTCCACTGATTCGCAGACCGGCGGCGCCGTCGCTTCCGCCATCCCCGCCTGAGCCACCCTTGCCTCCGAAGAAGAAGCTGTCGTAGGCAGCGACCGCAGAATTCGTAGATGCGACTCCATGGCCACCCGGAGCTCCGACAAGGTCCCAGAAATGCTGCTTGCCCGATCCATTTCCGCCAATCAACTTGCAGTCGAGCACAGCCAAGTCGCTGCAACCTGTTGATAGCAAGCCGTGCCCGCCACTGGGATAATTGTAGTCATTATAGGAGTCCGGCGTTGAGAGGTTGAAGCCGAACTCAAGCCCGCTACCCCCATAGAATTCACACCCAAAAAAGCGCACAGCGCCGGCGTTGTTCGTTGCGAGAGTTGCCGTTTCATGGCCATAGGGGAGTGGGAAAACAGGCGGTATATCTTCGTATCGTCGACCACGAACGGTGATGCCCTCGATGCGGACCGTCGAACCTGCAGCGATGTTTTTGATGCTCAGTTGGCCGACGATCTCGACGCCGTTGTCCGGCATCCCCAGAAGGGTCAGGGCCTTGCCGTCGATTTCAACGCCAGAGTAAGAGCCAGGGCTAATGAGCAGCGTCTCGCCATCGAGAGCGGCATCGACGGCGCCTTGGATAGTGGGAGAGTTCACACCGTTGTTGAGGTTGTGGACGTCGGCCCAGCCCAGACTTACAGTGGCGCTCGTCGCGATGGCGAAATACGCAAGGCGTGCCATGGAGGACTTCGGGAGCTCAGAGTACGAGATCATGGGGGGGCCTCTTGTGAAGATTGTCGTCGTGGATACGCGTCGGCGGAGGCACTAACGCGTTCGTCTACGTCATAGGTGCCGAGGGAGGCCATCCCGTTTCAGGAATCACGATTGTTATTCCTTGGCAAGGTTCAACAAGAGCAGTCCGGTCCTAACAGTGTCTCGACGAGCCATATACAAATCGACGGCCAATCAGGCCGTGAATGGGCAGGGAGACTATTTGGAGTTTGTAACGAGCTGCTGCTACGGCAACCAAGTCACCGCCCAAGCACTCGATAGGTTGAAGTTCGACCCTGAACAAGGCGCGCTGGAATCCCGGTACCAGAACTGGTAGTTGGTGACGGTTCCAGCGCCAAAGCTCGCGGCTCCGAAGGGGCTGCCCTGGAAGTCGGTAAAGGTGGTTGTGCCCGATCCCGTGAAATGAACTTGAGAGTGGGCGACTTGGCCATCTACGCAGCTGATGCCTTCGCCGAAGAAGCTCCCAAGGCCTCCATTTGTCTGGTTGAGGGCGCGCAGCAGAATACCGGGCTTATTGCTTGGAAGGCCAGTGACGGTCAGTTGTAGCGTGTCGCTCAAGAGGTAAGCATTGCCCGATGCTTTTAGGCTTGCGCCGCCGACACCAGTGCTGTTGATGCATCCCTCACCGAGGTTGCTGAAGGTTCCGCAAGGGCAAATGCTACCCGTGCCATCAGCGAAGCAGAATCCTCCGCCGGTGTTCGTGTCGCGCAGTCCTGTCGAACGATCAAAGCCCGCGCTAATCTGCGTGAATCCTGATCGATCCCGCGTTGGTTCTAAAGGAGCGAGGGGAATACCTTGATCTAACCAAGAGTCTGCTTAACCAAAAGCACTCGGGGGAAGATGTGAAATCCGAGCTTGCTAAAGAACGCAAACTACGCAGCTTCCTCATCAACAAAAAACGAAATCATGTTGAGCGTGCTTCGATCGAGCTGAAAGCAGCCAGCAGGCAGCAGCAAAAAGAGCTGATAAAGCAAGAACTCAAAGTACTCCGAATTCGAATGGAAGAGCTAGAGAGAGCTCTCGCCGAAGAGGTGCATTAGTCGCCGCTCGAGCTGAAGGCCGCGAATCCGCGGCCTTCAGCTTTACTTTGCATCTTGCGCCGCTGCAGTACGTAGCGGAGCCACCCGCGAGCCGTTCGAATTATCAAAATGAGGTGAGTAGGATAGTGCCATGGATTCCAAGCACATTCGGTCCCTTCTAGCTCTCGCGCTCGTACTGGTCGCCTCTTGGTTTGGAGGATACTACATCCCGAAGATGATGCGCAGCGGTGAGCAGTCCCCGATCACTCCACCCCCCGTATTGACCGGGGATCCCCATGTGGATGACTTTCGGCACTTGAGTTGGCTGTTGCGCGAAAAGTGGTCTTGGCTCGAGATGCGCGAAAATCAAGGATTGAGTCTGGATGCGCTGGAGGAGGAAGCCCTCGCGCTTTCAAAAGCAGAACTTGGTGAGCGTGGCTTCTTGCGTGGACTGACCCGCTATATCTCTGGGATCTCGGATGGGCATGGTTCCGCAGGGCTTGCCGATGTCGACTTAGGTGAGGAACTCAAATGGCCCTTCACGCTGATCGAGGTCGAAGAAGGGGTGATGGTCGATGGCATCGGACCTACTCTATTCAAGTCGGAAGCCTTGAAGCGCGGTGACCTCATCTTGGCTGTCGACGGCCGAACGATTGACGAAGTCATTCACGATGCGGAGCGTTTCGTCTTCGCCTCGACGCCGGGCTCACGAAGGCGAAAGGCTATCTATCTCCTAACCGCGAACAGCGCACAGGAGTCTCTAATCGTTCAAGCGCTTCGCATGGGGGAAAGCGAGCCGATCACGATAGAGGTGCCGTGCATACTTCCGAGCGAGCCGGTACCGAAATATGCTTGGCGGAACTTCAAGTGGAAGTTTGAGGAGATTGATTCAGAAACCGCCTACCTCTGCATTGGCGACTTCGTTTGCGAAGACTCTGGCTTCAAAGCTGCTGGAGCTGGTGAGCGCAACGAGATGGTCGCCGAGACCTTTGATGTCTACGCGGCTACCTTTGAGAAGGTATGCCAGAAGTCCAACCTAGTCCTAGATCTGCGCGGAAATGGTGGCGGTACCGACCTACTTGGGCAAGCTTTGGGCTTGCACTTGATGGAACCTGGCTTTCGCTACTTTCGCTTGAGCAGCCGCAGGAATGGGAGTTGGTTCAAAACTGGCTGGCAATGTCCTGAAGTCGGCCGTGAGACTCCGCGGTTTACTGGGCGTCTCGTATGCCTTATCGATGAAAAGAGCTTCTCCACAACGGACAACCTGGCCTCCAGTCTGCGAGACGAGCGCTCGAATACGACCTTCATTGGCCAACCAACCGGCGGTGGCAGCGGCGCGCCCAGGAGTTTCACACTGCCATCAACCGGCGCGCACGTTAGGTTCTGCACAATGCGAGTCTTTGCGCCCGACGACACCTATATCGAAGGCAATGGCGTTCAACCTGACTTGCTCGTACGGCCTACGCGTGCGCAGATGTTGGCCGGCGAGGATGCCGTATTGGAAGCGGCTGTACGAAGCCTAAAGAACTGAGCGGAACCTCCTTGTGGAGATGCGCCCAGCTCAGCCGGATGGTTGTTGCTGCAATCGAACTCGGTCGAGAGGCAAACCGGTGCAAGGCGTTGCGGATGGGGGCGGCCTATCACAATTCGAAGAACGAGAAGAAGGGGGATTGATGGTCTTGCGGTGATCGTGGCAAGGAAGGCGCCGCGCGCCTTGCAGTACGGTGTGCGCCTCACTAGCCAGTGGGCACCACTCAATGATCAACTCGCGCGAGAAGTGGCAGATGCAAGTCACTGCCGAGCACTATGCCAGAGAGCGATTCGCCAATCCGCGGGCGCGCGGGCGCGATTTGCGCTTGATCGAAGAGCTACTCAGCCGTTTTGCGCCAGCGAGCATCGATCGTTTGGTCGACGTGCCCTGCGGCACCGGACGCTTGGCGCTGGGGCTCTCTAACCATTGCAAGCGCTACCTTGGCGCGGACATCTCGCTAGCTATGCTTGGTGAATTCGCGGCGCCGAGTCTTCTCGGTGATGCTGCGGCCTTACCTCTTCAAACAGAGAGCGCCGATGTCGTAGTGAGCTGCAGGTTGCTACATCACCTTGAACCGAACAAAGAGTTGCTCTCTGTCGCGGCAGAACTCGTACGGGTATCAAAGCACTTGGTTGTGGCGTCTTTTTGGGACTCCAACTCATGGCCTGGACTGCGCCGCACCCGTGGTTGGCGCCGGGACTCTACAGGTAGGCGGCCTGCGTCGCGCGCAGTGATCGAAGACGCCTTCCAATCTGCCGGTGGCAAAGTTGTTGGCTACGCCTCGTCGTTTCGCTTCGTCTCCATGCAGACCTTTGTTGCAGTCACAAAGGTCTGACGATGAGTGTTCGCCAATCTCGTCGCTTTGACAAAGGGCGGCTTGAGCTTCTCGCTCGAGATGAAACGATTCTAAATCAGGCCTTCGAATGGGCATCTACTCAGCCTCATGACCAATCGATTGGCGGAGCCGCTCAACTCGGACCCACAAGGGTCTGATGCAAGGCCGAGCCCCTGTCCAATCGTGTAGCACTGCGTCATCGCCTTCGCCAAGTCCTGATGGCCCGACCCTTGGCCCGCATTTCCGAGTTCAAGAACCTTGAGTGGTTACGTCTCCATCAATTCGCAGCCCCAGAGCCATTGGCTGCCGGTGCGTTCTTTGCTGGAGGATTGCCTCGTTGGCAATTCTTGATCACTCGCCAAGTTGAGGATACTGACAGTCTGCAAGAATTCTTGAATCAGGGCGCCGGTGATGTCGAACCCGTACTCAAGGAGCTCGCCAGCGAAGTCGCTCGACTGCATGCCCTAGGATTCATCCATCGCGATCTCTTCCCACGCAACATATTGGTGCGCCGAGTTCCAGAACCGGGCTCGCTCTACTTCTTGGATGCCTGGCGCGGCGGTGCGCGGCTGCAAGGCCGCGGAGTGGCCTATGACCTGGCTTGTTTGTTGTCGTCCCTCCGTGAGTGGTTGACCACAGAACAGTTGGACGCGTGGCTCGCCAGCTACAGTGCCCAACGAACGGAACATGGCCGCCCGGTGAACCCTGACCGACTCGTACGAAGGGTACTAAAGGAACGCACCGCACTGCGGAAGCGTTACATACGCCGTGGTAGGGGAGGCGAGCTGCCGGACGTATGATTGCTCATCGTACGTATGCGACCATGGCGACGGCGGCCTCTCTTGCCTGCAACTGGAGATGTGCTGTGAGCAGGCGGACAACGGAGAGCTCGCCATACTCTCTCTTGGTGGTGAGCTAGGCGCGATTCTGGGCCCACTGAACCCTGTCAAATCTGGCCCGGATAGTGGCAATCGATGGTGATCTGCGAGCCAAGGCCAGGGCAGGGCGATTGATCACTGCGCTTGTCGCGGGCGGTGGAATGTGACTGACGCGCTTCGCTTGGCTAGACTGCCTGACTCATGATTCAGCTACGACAAATCAGTGCAGCGGACTTGCCGCGTGTATCGGCAATCTTCTGCGAGGCCTTCGGTGTCAAGGATGCTCCTCCGATCGATTACTTCGCCAACCTCTGTTACACGGATCCGGAGGGTTGTCTCGTTGGTACCGTTGATGGCGAGATCGTCGGCTACGCCTGTACACACCAAAGCGGGAGTGTCGGATACATGGGAACACTCGCGGTGTCTGACTCTTGCAGGGGAATGGGCTATGGCAAGGCCTTGACCTTGGCTACGCGCGATCACCTCGCGGCCAATTGCGAGGTGGTTGGACTCTCTGTTGAGCCAACGATTGGGCGTAACCTGGAGCTTTACACCGCCTGCGGTTTTGAGCCGAGCCTGCCCGCTTGCCATGTCGGGAAGCGACTTGCAGAGAGCCGCACAAGAGCGATCTCACAGTCAATCCAAACGGCGCAGCAACTAGGCGCGAACGCGGAGTCGCACATCGCAAAGATCGGCGAGTGGAGCGCGGAAGTCTTCCCGGGGTTGGACATGACTCGCGACTTGGAGTTCTTCGTTCGCAACTATCCGGAACGCTTGTGGATTCACGCTGATGATAAGGGTGTGAATGGCTTCCTTGCTTACGATGAGAATTTCCGTGGCGACCCTTGGGGAATGGTGCGGCCAGGACCGAATGATTTGGATGTATTGACCGCGCTCATAGAAGCGATCGAAGCTTCGACAAGCAATGAGATCCTCTGGTTCCAGCTGCACACCAACTTCCGGCGAGCCCTCAGAGCACTGAGGGCCCGGGGCTATCGAGTTGCCGATCACAAGACGTGTATGGTTTTTGAGGAACAAGCCGGATCGTGGCCATCCGCGCCGGATTCGCTTTTGATCAGACCCTGGTGGACTTGATCGTTACGGCGCAACTCCTTCCTGATCAGTACCCGCTCAAGAACTCCGCTAACGCATTCCCAGTAACCTCATTGCCACGCGCGTTGAAGTGTGTGTCGAAGGCGTGATAGACGTGTCGCTTTCCATCGGGCAGAACGGGGACATCGCGCAATAGCGGCAACAGATCAAGAGTCGGGAAGCTATTTTGATCAAGCCAAGGCAGGAGAAGCCTTTGAGCTCGGTCTCTTTCCAACGGGCGTTGCGAAGCCGCGCTGATCTCGTTCCACAACTCATCCTCGACTTGGAACTCATCGGGAATGAGCATCACCAGCAAAGGGATATCTCCCGCAGCTGCGCGGGCAGCAAGCAGAGAGTCGCGGAGCAATTCAATCGAAGGAGGATCTTGAGCGCACAGGAACCGAGCGCGAAGAGCTTCAACCCCGAAGAAGGTCTCGGGAGACATGCGATGATCCTCAAGACTTGGGTCGGCGACCCAAGGAAAGGCTTCTGCCGCCTGCGCCCGACTCAAGGCTGGAAGTGCTGCACTCGCAGCTTGGCTATCTGAACCACTGCCCTTGTGCTTCCCGCTCGATTCGCGTTCACGGTTCAACTTCGCCAAGCGCTCGGGCACCACGAACAACAGGACCTGATCTCGTTGCAACCAACGACGTAGTCCGCTATCGGGAAGATTGGTCAGTGTGTCTTCAACGTCCAAGTCGTTACCGATGAAGACGCTGATGAGAATCAGATCAGGATCGAGGGGCAAAGCCTCTTGCACCAGTAAGCTGAGATACTCCGGCGGTCCGATTCCGGCGACTCCCATATTGTCGACCCGGTAGCCACTCAACTCTTCAGCGATTGTCGTGTAATGCCACGCATGCGGCACAGTTCCAACGCCAAAAGAGTCGCCGATGGCGACAATGCGCTTTGCTTCGCCATCTAGCTTGCGATAGAAGGCTTCGTCATAGAAGCCGCGATCGTTGCATGCAAATCCAAAGCGAACCTCACCGGGCTCACAGCGATAGCGTTGGACTAATTCACTGGGGCCACCGCCTACGCGAGCAAAGAGTGGGGAAGGTCGCAGACTGGTCCACGAACGTAACCCAAGTTCGAGGCCGAGCGCGCCCACGCACAAGCTGAAGACAAGGAATTCGAATACGCGAAATCTCGCCCCCAAGCGGCGAGCGAGTGGCCGTTCGAGAACGAGAAGAAGTGAATACCCGCTCGCTCCCATGCCGAGGGCCAAGTCGAACCAAAGTCGTTGAAAGGGTTCG
This sequence comes from Planctomycetota bacterium, assembly GCA_047639675.1. Lineage (GTDB taxonomy): Bacteria > Planctomycetota > UBA1135 > UBA1135 > JABACD01. The sequence goes on from JBLIOI010000010.1 coordinate 62,684, forward strand.
ACCAGAGCGATGAAGCAGAGGGCGCTAACAATGGATGCGCTGAAGGCCCAGCGCAATGAGCCGGCGACTCCGCTTGGCTCATCTGCACCTCGAGCAATGATCCACGCCATACCGAGAGCCTTCAGCGCGCAGGCAAGGCCTAGAAGTAGGCACACGAGAACCAGGTAGAAGGTGTTTCCGAGCACGAACTGCAGAGCCTCTGAGTTGGCCGAGGAAAGGGCAAGGCCGCGCAAGGTGAGCCCGAGCGCGCACAGGATAAGAAACAGCTTGGCCCAACGCTTCGCGAGACTTGCGTAACGATTTCTATCTTGCACGGCAGCCATTAGCGCGGTTTCCCAGCTTCCGGTGGACTTCCCTGAATCCGAGCTATGGCATTCAACGCGGACTCTCGCAAGTCTTCATCACTCGCCTTGCTCGCCCTTCGCAAAGCAGGCAAGGCGCTGCGCGCCCCCGGACCCATTCGCCCGAGCAGGTAAGCTGCGAAGTTTCGAATCCTCGTATCGATGCTCTCATCCAAGAGAGAGGTGATCGCCGGCAAAGCTGCGGGCCCTATCGCCAATAAGACGTCACCCAAATCCCCGGCTAGTTCCTTGCCAGGTCCAGCCAAGCACTGCGCGATCCCTTCACATGCCACCGGACCGGCAGCAACGAGTGCATTCTTGATAGCTCCCCGCCGATCAGAGCTCATCAGTTCATTCAGCACCAAGTTCAGAAGCAGGACGTCCACGTGGTATCGACCGACGATGAACAGGACCTCTGCCGCCTGTGGTTCAAGGCCAACGTCGGATCGATCAATCGTCTCGAGCAGAATGGGTACGGCCGCACGAGCTCCCTCCGGATCGCTGAGGCCAAGGCCAATCGCTGCCATCCCGCGCACGAAGGCGTCGCCACTCTGGAGCTCTGATTCCCATCGCGCACTGGACTTGGCGCAGCCGCCGCATAGGAGCAGCAGGATAAGGGCGACGGCTTGAAGGCGCATGGCGCCAAGGGTACGGGGCTAGCGAGGGAGAGTCGTCCATCTGCCAGACTTTCTCAGCAGGTTCGTGCCAGGTGGAGTGGGTAAGGCAGGCTCCCTATTCTTGTGCGCGGATACCGGGATACGGAGTCGGGATCAAATCCAATGCCTATCCCAAGCGCGTGAGTAGCTCGGCAGCCGTCAACTGCCGAGCGCCCGGGTCCGGCCCGCGCGCCTGCCCAAGCCGAGTTTGAGTTCGAGGGGTGTTGATTAGAGCGGAGAACGCGAGTGCGCTGGGGCCCGCGGTGGGGGTTGTAACTGGCCCCGCACATGGCGTCGAAGTGAGGTCGATTCAGAGCGCGTTCCGTTCCGATAGAGGCGAAGTGCCGTGCCCGCGAGGGAGGAGTCGGGGCAAGGCGGGGCTCGCGGGCCCAGTGGATGGGTATGGGGATTGGTGTAGGTCCTTTGGAGCGCTTATCCTCCAAGCAGCTCATCGCGGCGAAGTGGACCTACCCCGCAAAGAAGCGCGTCGGCCGACCAGAACTGATGAAGTCGATCAAGACACTGATCGTGACAATGGTCACGGACAATCCCGGCTGGGGCCGGTGCCGGATCCAGGGCGAACTCAAGAAGGTCGGCCACGAGGTCTGCGCGTCAACTGTCACCAGCGTGCTCAAAGAGAACGGGATCCCATCCGCGCCGCAACGCCCCTCCTCCTGGCGTTCATTCACTCAAGCCCACTGGGGCCAGGTCGTAGCCACCGACTTCTTCTCCGTAGAGGTTTGGACTTCACAAAGCCTCAATAGCTACTACACCCTGTTCTTCATCGACCTCAAGACGAGAGCCATCGAGATCGCGGCAATCACGACAGCTCCAAACGAAGCAGTCATGGCCCAAGTCGCCCGCAATCTGAGCGACCCGGTCAACGGCTTATTGCGCAACGCCACACTGCTAATGTGCGACCGCGACACGAAGTACACGGCCGCGTTCAAGAAGACCTTGAAGAACGCCGGAACGAAGACCGCTCTCACCCCGTACCGCGCACCCAACTGCAACACCTACGCGGAACGCTTCGTGCGCCAGTTAGTCCACGTTTCTATTTGTGGATAGGACGGGCCGCGGAACAGTATTTTCAATTACGCCGACCGCATCGCTCGGTAGCCCGGGCATGAACTCAAGAGTCTATCCCAAGGATAAGACCAAGTACCGAGTCACCAACTGGCGCCTTGCGGAATCGGGATGGCTGCGATTGGGCCAACATTCAGCCCCCTCAATCACTGCAGGTACATCGCGCAGCACGAGTTACTGGTCCGCTGGGCATTTACACCCTACGGGCGGGGACTCCGGGAAGCCCGGACACCGATCGGCGTAGCCAGTTCAAGACATGACCGTCCGAGCCCGGCAAGCCGTTCGCGATGTAGTGGAGAAGCAGGTCTTCGAGATCGACGGTGCGTGCTTCGAGTCCGCGGGCGGTTAGCACGGGCTCGACGGCTGAGATCGCGCGGCGCAGACACGGTCGAGCTCGAAACCAGCTCGTGCGTCCGAGAGTGAGCTCTACGAGCGTCGAGCCGGCGATCCGGAGACGCACGGTCGGGTCGATAGCCGTCGTGTAGGTGACAGGCGTCGCGCCGAAGTTGATCGAGAAGCTGAGCGGCTCTCCCGGGAGCACGACGTCGACACGGTAGCTTACATAGAGCTCGTGGTAGCGCGTAACCAGCTCGTCCCCCGACGCCAGGGCGCGATCGACGAACTGCCGCAGCCCCTGCTCCAACAGTCCACTCGCCAGCTCGGCGATCGCCTCGCGTCCGTAGCCGGCGGGGTCTTCGTCGGTCAGTTCAGGGACACCCGCGGTGGGGTCGTATGCGATGCGCCAGCGATCGCTCTCGAGGGTCCGAACGAAGGGGGACGAAGCTCGTTCAACTTTGAGCGGCTCGGGGGTACGCTGCTCGACGATCACGGCGTCCCCCGGTTCGAGGAGCGCGCACTTCACCTCCGGGCGGAGCCGAGCGAGGTCGGCAGCAAAACGCTCCGGAGAGACTGGAAAGAGATGCGGGTTGAGCCAAGCGTGCGGTCTGGCAAAGCGAAAGCCTGCCGAGGCAGGGACCACACAGCGGGCCCCGACGGTGAGGGCGCAACCCAGGTTCGCGGCGTGGCTCGCACCCAGGTCATGGCGGCGGCTCTCGAAGAAACCGAAGTGCTGGCTCGCGTACATCGCCAGGTGCAGGTCCGGTGTGGGACGCTCTCCGGCGAGCTGCTTCAGGGTGGCGGGCGTCAGCAGCGAGTCGACCTGGTTCAGCGCCGAGGCCTCTCCGTCGGAGACCAAGAGCGCGTATTCGAGCACCTGAGGATTGGCGCTCGGCAGGGGCAGAAGCTCCAGGTCCCCGAGACGCACCGCCTCGAAGGGCGCCAGCGGCCGCACGTCCTCGAACCCCAGCAGCTTGAGGGCCGTGAGGACGAAGGGATCGGCGGGACAGAAGACCGGCAGCGATCGGCTCAAAACCGCGAGGCTCGGAAGGTCGAGGTGGTCGAGATGCCGGTGCGAGATGAACAGTGCGTGAAGTTCGGGGAGCTCGTCGATGTCGACGACACGGCGTGGACAGGAGACAACCGTGCCCTCCTCGAAGGGATCGAAGAAGACCGGGTCTGTCAGGAGGTTGCCTGCGGCCGTTTCGAAGAGCCAAGTCGCATGGCCGATTAGCGTGGTTCGCATGCTCCTATCTTAGGGATTCAAAGGTGCTGCCTTGGTGCTTCATCCAACAGTTGTTGGTCAAGATACCGAGTCGGGACCAAATCCAACGCCTATCCCACAATACAGAGCCAAAACAATACAGAGCCAGGCACCTTGTTGTTGAGGATCAACAACAAGGTGCCTGGCTCTGTATTGTGTGGCTCTGTATTGTGGCTCTGTATTGCTTGAACACGGGGGGCTCGGGGGCTACTTTGACGGCTTCAGGGTTGTCTATTCAATCGAACGACACCTTCCAGCTCGACGTCGCGGGCGTACCCGGCAACAAGCCTGGCCTGTCCTGCGCGGTGACAATCAAATCGCTAACCCCGCTGGCGACGGCATCCTGTGCACCGCCGGTGGTAGCCTGCGTTCGCACTTGCAGATCACAAGCGGTGGCTCCACGACCTACACGGACTTCAACGGAATGCCCTTCGGTTCCGTTGCCAACATGGGTGCGGCAACCAATTTTCAGTTCTGGTACAGAGACCCGGCGAACACCTGCTCAGGCGCGGGTTTCAACTTCTCGAATGCCTGGACGGTTACGTGGCTTCCGTAGGTCGCAATGAGGATGTGGCGCTCTTCCCGCTGGAGCGGCCTTTGATTGAAGGTCGAGTAGTACGGGCGTCACGTTCCCCGTCGCGGGTCAGTCGACGCTCAACCAAAAGAGCGCCAAATCGATGAGCAATACAGAGCCAGCAATACAGAGCCACAATACAGAGCCACAATACAGAGCCACAATACAGAGCCAGGCACCATGTTGTTGAGGAGAA